>CAZZFJ010000021.1:0-22902 GCA_964653415.1 uncultured Erysipelothrix sp.
CCCAGTGAATCGCGCCCATCGCCGGGTAATTCGACTCCTTAGGGAGTCTTTTTTTAATTATTAAATAAATATGTTTTTATATCCAATCAAAACTGTGATAAATGCTACTATTTAAGGGCTTTTATCAAAGTCTATAGACTTAAAATAATTGATAAATATGTTATAATATAACAACGGTGATAAGATGAAACAAATGAAATATACAAGTAATAGCGTTGAAGAAACAATCGCAATAGGACAAGAACTCATGGATTCCATTGAAGGGGATGCTTTAATTGCGTTAAAGGGTAATTTAGGTGCAGGAAAAACAGCCTTTACAAAAGGAATTGCGAAATCACTAGGCATTAAAGAGCCTATCACAAGTCCTACATTTACCCTGCTGAAAGAATATGAAGGTAAAAGAAACTTAAAACATATTGATGCCTATCGTTTAGAGAATATGGATTCTGATCCACTAGCATTGTATGATCTTATGGGTGAAGATGCAGTAATTGTTATTGAGTGGAGTGAATTTATTAAAGATTTATATCCTGATTACCTTGTTGAAATTGAATACATTGATGAAAATACACGAAATATAACGATTACAGGAGCATAAACATGATTACTTTAATACTAGACACATCTCATAAATATCTAGCAGTTGGAATCTGTAAAGATAATCAGATTCTTGCATCCAAACAAGAGATGTTGAAACAGAAACAATCGGAATATCTTATAAGTTATATTAATGAGATGTTGCAGGAAGCCAAAATTGATAAAAGTGACATTGATAAAATAGTAGTAACAGATGGGCCCGGTAGTTATACGGGTTTAAGAATTGCACTTACTTTTGTGAAAGTCTTTGCGTTAGTACAAAATGTTGAAGTCTATACGATCAATACTTTATTATCATTGATTGGTAACAACAAGGGCTTTGTCCTTTTAGATGCTCGTAGCAAGCGCGTATTTGGTGCAAAAGTAGATAATATGCAACTGTTTGATCAAAAAATTTATATGCTGGATGAATTAAAAGAGATTCAGGAAGACTTTTATGGAGATGTCTCTTTATTGGGACTGGAAGAAAAAGAAATATCGGTAATTCAAAATATTATTGAGGTTCAATCCCAATGGAAGCGTGTGGATAATATTGATACGCTCAGCCCAAGGTACTAATATGATTCGCCCAATGCGTATCGATGATGTTGAAAAAGTGTATGCAATTGACCAGGAGGTACTGAAGTCCAATTGGACGGATGTTCATTATCGTTTTGAGCTTTTGGATATCAATAGTCGTGCTTATGTGTATGAGATTGCGGATGAAGTGGTTGGTTTTGTTATTGCGAAATATATGGGGGAGAGTAGTGATTTAATTCAATTGGCTCTAAAACGTGATCATCAAGGCAAGAAAATTGGAGCAGCTCTTTTACAATATATTATTCAAAAACTCAAAGAAGAGGGCGTACAAAGTATGATTCTTGAGGTTGATGCGAATAAACGTTCTATTATTCACTTTTATGAGCAATTCAATTTTCAGTATGTCAACTTAAGACGTAATTATTATGGCAGAAATCGCCATGCAGTATTAATGAAATTAGAGGTGTTGTAATGTTAATATGTGCTATTGAAACAAGTTGTGATGAAACTTCTGTTTCCTTTGTGGAAAATGGAACGGTTCTTTCCAACTCTGTTTCTACCCAAATTGAAATTCATAAAGAGTATGGAGGGGTATTTCCTGAAGTGGCTTCTCGGCTTCACTTAGAAAATATTAACCTAGTTATTAAAGATGCTATTGAAAAGGCAAATGTTAAATTAGAAGATGTTGATTATATAGCAGTCACTCAAGGTCCAGGTTTAATAGGTTCATTACATGTAGGAGTCATGGCTGCAAAAACATTAAGTTTTGCTCTAGACAAGCCTTTAATTCCTGTTCACCATATTACAGGTCATATTTATGCTAATAAACTCGTAGGGACACTCACATATCCCTTACTTGCTTTAGTAGTATCAGGAGGCCATACGGAGCTTGTATATATGGAGTCTGAATTCAAATTTGAAAAATTGGGTCAGACCCTTGATGATGCAGTTGGTGAAGCCTATGATAAAGTGGCCCGACAAATGAACCTATCCTATCCCGGAGGCCCCATCATTGATAAGCTAGCCAAAGAAGGTAAGAAAAATTATGTTTTACCTAAGGTCAAAGTAGACAATCCCTATGATTTTTCTTTCTCTGGACTTAAATCCGCAGTAAGACAGTTAATGCTAAAGGAAGAGCGTCATCAAAGAGATGTTATAATTGAAGATTTAGCCTATGCCTTTCAACATGCAGCAGTTGATGAGCTAATGAAACGTGTTCACTATGCATTAGAGCATAAGGATGTAAAAACCTTTGTCTTGGCAGGGGGTGTTGCAGCCAATTCTGAACTCAGAAAACGTGTGGACAGTTTGGAACTGGTGGGTACACAGGTGTTAATTCCACCACTATGGGCTTGTATGGATCAAGCAGCAATGATTGGTTTAGCTGCTGAAGAATATATTAAACAAGGGATTGTAGCTACTTGTGAAATAAGTGCGATTTCTAACATACCACTGCCTTCTAATTAATATTTTCACATTTATAAAAAAACCATTCTGTGATATGATTAACAAGGTGGTGATACTATGAGTACAAAATTAAAAGTTCCAAAGGCAACAATGCAAAGATATCCCGTTTATTTAAAGGCTTTACGCAAACTTCAGAGTATGGGTGTAGAGCGCATTTTATCACGAGAACTCTCTTTATTTGTTGATATCGAATCGACAACGATTCGAAGAGATTTTAGCTTTGTCGGTTCGATGGGGAAACAAGGTTATGGCTATGAAGTCGAGGACCTAATTAATACCTTTGATGACTTATTAGGGGTAAATTTTGATGAAAAAATTGTACTAGTAGGGGCTGGTAACTTAGGCCGTGCTATTTTAAATTATAATCGATGGAATCATGTCGTAGGTGAGATTGTATGTGCCTTTGACATAGATCCCAAGAAAACAGGAATCGCAAGTGATATTCCCATTCATCATATGAGCGAATTGGAAGCTAAGATTCCAGAAGGATGCCGTATTGCAATAGTGACGGTATCACAAAATATACAAGAAACAGTCGATCGCTTAGTAGATTTAGGTATTGTTGGAATTGTTGACTTTTCAAGTGAACATATTCAAGTTCCAAAGAATGTTGCGATTAAATCTGTAGATGTTGTATCTACGATTCAAGAATTGATCTTTCAAGCGAATAACTTTAAATAAATAAGAGGAGTAATGATTATGATTTCATATATGACAGTAAGAGAATTGTATGATTTAATTGCATACGGAAACGAACTTGAAATTGATGCTTTAGAGTATGTTCAACTTCAAGGTTGGGTTCGAACTAATAGACAAGGTAAAAATGTAGGTTTTATTGAGATTAACGATGGAACTTATTTTAGAAATGCTCAATGTGTTTATGAAGCTAACCTAGAAAACTATCAAGAAATTGGTAAATACGCCAACGGGACAGCATTGACTATTACAGGTCAATTTATTTTAACACCCGATGGAAAACAACCTTTTGAGATTTTAGTTAAAGAAGTTGTATTAGAAGGCTTATGTGATAGTGATTATCCTCTTCAAAAAAAGCGTCATTCATACGAATATTTACGTGAAATTTCGCATTTAAGACCCCGTACAAACTCATTCCTAGCTACATTTAGAGTGCGTTCTGTTTTGTCAATGGCAATCCATGAATTTTTCCAAAACCAAGGATTTGTGTATGTTCATACGCCAATTATTACAGGAAACGATGCTGAAGGAGCGGGTGAGTCCTTTACAGTCACCACGCGCAAGGATGCTAATTATGAAAAAGACTTCTTTGGAAAACATGCTAATCTCACGGTATCAGGTCAACTGCACGGAGAAGCATTTGCTTTAGCATTTAGAGATATTTATACTTTTGGTCCTACTTTCAGAGCGGAAAATTCCAATACACCGCGACATGCCAGTGAATTTTGGATGGTTGAACCAGAAATTGCATTTGCTGATTTAGATGATACGATGGATTTAATTGAAGATATGATTAAATACTGTATTGAATATGTAATGGTTAATGCTCATGAAGAAATGAAATTCTTTAATGAAAGAATTGATAAGACTTTAATGGGACGCTTAACGACACTTCTTGAAAGTGAATTTAAAAAGATGAGCTATACAGAAGCTATTGATGTCTTGTTAAACTCAGATGAGAAATTTGAATACCCTGTAGAATGGGGTATTGACTTACAAACAGAACATGAACGCTATATTTGCGAAAAAGTAGTGAATGGTCCAGTCTTCATTACAGATTATCCTAAAGATATAAAAGCATTCTATATGCGATTAAATGATGATGGTAAAACCGTTGCTGCATGTGATCTACTGGTTCCCTACGTTGGAGAGTTGGTAGGCGGGTCTCAAAGAGAAGAACGCCTTGATTATTTAGAAAAACGAATGGAAGAAATGAATATACCTAAAGAAGGGCTTGAATGGTACCTGGATTTAAGACGTTATGGCGGCGTGAAACATGCTGGCTATGGAATAGGGTTTGAAAGATTCTTAATGTATCTAACGTCCATGACAAACATCCGTGATGTCATTCCATTTGCCCGTACCCCACGTAATTTAGATTACTAGGAGTTCTATGAAAAATACTTTCAATTATGTACCTAAAAAAAGCAAAGCGAACTACAAAATTGTAGTTCCTTTTGTACTTGTTGTCATGGCCATAATTGCATATCTTGTAACTGATTATAATAAGAAACTTGAGGAGCAAGCAAACTTGTTCTATAAAGTATGCGATTATAGCGCAGATGAGAGTGAAAAAGTACTTCGACAAAGACAGACTGAGTATAAAAAACAAGAAACCATCCTTTTGGGAGACTTTACATATTATGGCGAAAGCCTCACACTTTATGAAGAGAAATTCGAATTGGGCAATGTTGATGGCTTTTCAGGAAACACTATTTTCTTAAGAAACCTCTGTCAGACAAGTATTGAAGATAAAACACCCTACCTTATTTCAAATGATAAAGATGTTGGCATTGAAGTTATGAATTTAGAGGATGGGATATATGAAGTCGAAATTCTAAGCGACTTCAAATTTAAACGTTTTTTTACAGAAGATACTGTAGATGATATTTTCATGAGTGCCCAAAGAGAAGGTAAGATTAAGGAAGTTCGCTTACTTTCCAACAAAGAAGTTTTCAATAAGAATCATGAAGAAGCCATTTTCGACAAGAACTATCTTTTTATTGAAGTCGAAACGATTTATGAGAATGATGAGATCGATGTGATCTTAAACCCCGCAAGACTTACAGAAGGGGATTATGGTAATATTGATCAAGGCCATCTTTTTGAAGACTTAGCCGAATCAGAAGAAACATATAAAATGGCACGTCGAGTAAAAGAAATTCTTGAAGAGAAGGGTGTAAGAGTTGCGCTGTCACGTAATAATACCTATCCAATTAATAACTTTGGTGAAGACTCTCGTGTCCAAGAAGCTTATGAAATGAAAGCAAAATATATGGTCAATATGCGATTAGAAACCAGTGGTTCAATGATGGATCATGGCATTGTAGTATTGTATTCCAATTCAAGTTCTAATCGATTCGCATTGACGATGGCTGAAAAACTTATTCAGGGAACAAGTCTTGTGCCAAGCCCTTATTTTGATCGCAACAATCCTGCAGGTGTCTTTCAAACAGCACTGGAGGAAGGCTTTGATTATAACGATATTATTCGGGAGACAGGCGGTCGCATTACTGGCGCAGGACAGTTGCGTGAATTTAGTGAACTTTCAGCTTATGCAAAAGATATTAACCAAGGAATCAATACGATTGATGTTCTATATGGTTTTATGACCCATCCAGATGACTTAAAGACTTGGAAGACGGAGTTTGAGCAAATTGCGCAAATGACATCCCAGGCCATTTTGTCACAAATGGGATTACAAGGTGATTAGATGATAGTTAATGTAAAAAATGCCTCAAAATCATTTGGACCACAAAAACTCTTTGATAATTTGAACTTTCAAGTTAAAGAAAAAGAAAAGGTTGCATTGATTGGGGCAAATGGTGTTGGAAAAACAACGCTATTTAATGTAATTAGAAAAAAAGAGAGTCTTGATTCCGGAGAAGTTTTTATAAAATCCAACACTAGATTGGGTTTTTTAAGTCAGATACATATAGGTAATGAGCCCATTTTAGTTGAAGACTACTTAAAGGATGCATATAAAGACTTATATAAACTTCAAGCCGAGTTAGAGTCCTTAGAAGAGATTATGAAAGATCATCATGATGAAAAAACATTGAATCAATATGATCGAGTTCAAACGGAATTTTTAAGACGTGGTGGATATAATATCGATACTGAAATCAATACACTCATGACCCAATTTGGTTTTGAGGTCTCAGATTTAAAGTCTAACATGCAACATTTTTCGGGTGGTCAAATTACACGTATCGGTTTTATAAAGTTACTTTTAAGTAAGCCCGATGTTTTATTGTTAGATGAACCAACCAACCACCTTGATATTTCTACAGTGGAATGGTTAGAGGGTTACTTGCGTTCTTATGATGGTACAATCATTATTATTACACATGACCGTCTCTTTATTGATCGTATTGTTTCAGTTGTAATTGAGATTGAAGATAAAGTAGCTACTCGCTATGAATCCAACTACTCAAATTATATTGCGATCAAAGAAAAGAATCTGGCTACTCACAATATCCGATACCAAAATCAACAAAAGGAAATCCAAAGGTTAGAAGCTCAAATTGAACGTTTTCGTTATAAGGCATCTAAAGCCTCCTTTGCCAAGTCGAAAGAAAAATACTTGGAACGGATGGATAAGATTGAAGAGAAGAAGTCTGTCAAAAGAGAGTTTAAGGCAAGTTTTGAACCGCGACTCAAAGGGGGGAAGGATGTCATTATGACCTCACAACTCAAAGTTGGCTATGACAAGCCGCTTTTTGAATTGGACTTTACTTTTAATCAAAATAAGCGTTACGCTATCGTTGGTGATAATGGAACAGGTAAGTCTACCTTACTCAAAACTTTAGCGGGTAGATTAGACCCTTTATCCGGAGAAATTCTTCTGGGTCACCAAATTGAGATGGGATACTTTGATCAACAGCTACTCGATTTTGCAATGAACAAAACGGTGTTGGAGGAAGTTTGGGATGATTTTCCCGAGCTTGATCACACAGAGATACGAACTGCGCTAGGTCGATTTTTATTTCATGGTGAAGATGTTTTTAAATCTGTATCTGTTTTATCAGGAGGAGAGCGAGTTCGTTTAAGTTTAGTGAAGTTGATGCTGAGTAAAGATAATCTTCTTATTTTAGATGAACCTACAAACCATCTGGATATTCCGGGTAAAGAAGCTTTAGAGAAAGCTTTAAAAAACTATACAGGAACCATGATCTTTGTTTCCCATGATAGATACTTTATTGAGACTTTAGCTAGTGATATTCTATATATTAAAAATGGTGAAATAAGCCATACTGAAAAAAATATCGAAGTGATACTACAGGAAGAAAAGTCTGAAGTTAAGGTAGATAAAAGAAATACCAAAGAGAAATATCGAGATATAAAACGTTTACAAAACCGTCAAAGTAATATCGAAATTGAATTGATGGAGCTAGAGGAACAGCTTAGTTTACATCGGGAACTGCGTTTTGATCCTGATTACTACCATGATCATCTTGAGATGGATAAGCTTAATCAAGAGATTGATTCTATTATTAATGATATTAAAACTTTAGAACATGAATGGGAAGCTATCCTTGTAGAATTGGAAGGATGAGCTTCCTTTTTTATAAAAACATTAAAAAGTGCCGTATCATATGATAGGGCACTTTATTTAGTATTCACCTAAGACTTTCTCATCAAACCAAAGGCTATTTTCCTTTTCTAAGAGCTTTTCAGCTTCAATAGGACCTGAAGAGTAAGCTTCATAAAGGTATAAAGGATTGTTTTTAGTGTTTTTAATAATATTTTCTGTAATTTCCCATGACAGTAAAACCTGTTTTAAACTAGCAAATAAAGTTTGATCATGGGCCATACTTGCATCTAAAAGTCGTTCATACGCCTCTGGTGTATTTGCACGATACTCTAAGTTACACGACTGACAGAAGTCCATAAATACAGATTCTACATTATTAGTATGACCCGGAGTTTTAATGTTCAATTTGACATAAATACCTTCATCAGGCTGTACTTTAACAACAATCAAGTTTGGCGGCATATCGCCTTCTTTTTTTAGTTGGAGCGTAATTTCTGTAGAACGTTTGCTGAGTTTTTTACCTGTTCTCATAAAAATGGGGATACCACGCCATCGATCATTATCGACTTCAAAGCGTAAGGCAACATAAGTTTCTGTTTTAGAGTTCTTATTGACATTAGGTTCATCAAGATAACCTTGATATTGCCCATAAATTACATCTGTTTGATAGTCTTTAATAACTAAGTTTTCAAGAATTTCCTCTTGTTTTTGATGAATTAGGTCTGATGTTAATTCATCAGGCATATCCATAGTTGCAATGGTTAATATTTGAAGCAGATGACTTTGAACCATATCCTTTAAAGCACCAGTCACATCATAGAAGTTGCCTCGACTTTCGACTCCTACCATTTCTGCAGCCGATATTTGAATGGACTCTACAACCTCATGATTCCAAATATTCTTAAATAAAGCGTTGGTTGAGCGAACGGCATGAATGTTTTGCACCATCTCTTTTGCGATATAATGGTCAATACGATAGATGTTCTTTTCTTCGAAAATCTCTCCAAGTCGTGCATTAATTTTCTTTGCATGATTTAAATTGTTACCAAATGGTTTTTCAATAATGATTGATGCACCTTGGGTTAATTTTTCCTCATGCAGGTTTTCAGCAATACTTAAGAAGAAGTGTGGATCTACTGCAAAATAGTAGAGTTTGTCATGAAAACCACTTTGATCTAATTGTTCATAGTAGTGGTAGAGTCGTTTATAGCCTTCTTTTTCAGTAAAAACCATTTTAAAATAAGTTACATATGATAAAAATTGTTGAATTAATGAATCTTCAACTTTGAAACGACTATGTTCTTTGAGCCATGGAATGAGTTTTTTATGATAGGCTTCAGTAGTTAAATCTTGTCGTCCAATAATCGTAATGTGAAATGATTCAGGAAGTGCTTTATGCACCATGAGGTTATAAAATGCAGGTAATAGCTTTCTATAGGTAAGATCACCTGTTCCTCCAAATATCGTAACAATGTGATTGTTACGCATTTACTCCTCGCTCCATTCATGATGGAAGTGTCCGTCTTTATCCACTCTTTCAAATGTGTGTGCTCCAAAGAAATCACGTTGGGCCTGAATTAAATTAGCACTTGAATCCGCACTTCTGTACGCATCAAAGTATGCTATAGCGTTAACAAATGCAGGGGTACTAATACCACTTAGAATTGCTTTAGAGGCTATTTCACGAAGTGTCGATTGGTAGTTGGTTAAGGTATCACCAAAGTTCTTATCTAATAGCAAGTTATCAAGGCTTGGATTGTTTTCGTAAGCCTCTGTGATTTTATCAAGGAACTTAGCTCTAATGATGCAACCTTCTCTAAATATTTTTGCGATTTCACCGTAATTAAGAGTCCAACCATAATCACTTGCAGCATTTTTCATTAATTCAAATCCTTGCGCATATGCAATAATCTTACTTGCATACAGTGCTTGTCGGACATCTTCGATAAATGCTTCTTTATTGTCAATTTCCACAGGTGTTCCCACATAGTTTAATTGTGTGCTTGCATAGCGTCTTCCATCTTTATTTGAAGACATAATACGCGCAAATACGGCTGATGCTAAAAGTGATCCATCGGTTCCAGTATTTAATGACTCTTCAACAGTCCATTTACCAGTACCTTTTTGTGCAGCTTTATCAAGAATTAAATCAATCAAGAATTGCCCTGTTTCCTCATCTTTTACTTTAAATATTTTTGAAGTAATTTCAATTAAATAGGAGTCAAGTTCGCCTTGATTCCACTTCGTAAAAGTGTCACCAATTTCTTCATTTGAAAGTTTTCCTAAGTTCTTTAAAAGGGAGTAACTTTCTGCAATTAATTGCATATCTGCATATTCGATACCATTATGTACCATTTTAACAAAGTGTCCTGCACCATTGTCTCCAATATATGTAGTACAAGCTTCGCCATAGGCCTTTGCGGAAATATCAACTAAGATTTTTTCTACAAAATCAAAGGCTTCCTTATCTCCACCTGGCATAATTGAAGGACCAAAACGAGCACCTTCTTCACCCCCTGAGATACCAACTCCTAGGTAACGCAATCCTTGTTCTGATACCATCTTGTGTCTTCTTATGGTGTCAGCAAAGTAGGAATTACCCCCATCCATAATGATATCGCCTTTATCCAATAAGGGGAGTAGGGCATCAATCATAAGATCCACTGGTTTTCCAGCTTGAACCATTAAGATGATTTTTCTTGGGGCACTGAGTGAATTCACAAAGTCTTCCATTTCTTTAAATAGGGTAAAGTTCTTATGGGGTGTTTCTTCCATAACTTTCTCACCTACGCTGTATGTTCTATTGAATAAGGATACAGAGTATCCATGGTCTGCAATGTTAAGAGCCAGGTTTCGACCCATAACCGCAAGACCCATTACACCAATGTCGTTTTTCATTTTATTACCTCCATAGTAAGATTATTGTATCAAATTTTAACAGCTAACGATAGTCAAAAGATATTTGATAAGAAAGCTATATTTTGCTATACTAAGATTGTCTAAGGCGTGATGAACCTTAGATGAAGGTGAAAAAGAAGAGCTTGGGTTTTATAATATAAGACCCTCAAAAAATAACACGGTATAATAAGAGTGTTATTTTTTGTTTTAGGAGGTAATTATGTCACAAAAATTGATTACATATTTTAAAGAAATATCAGAAATACCGCATGTTAGTTATCACGAGAAACAACTAAGTGATATGATTTTAACTCGTGCACAAGACCTAGGTTATGTTGCTCAGCAGGATGAAATTGGGAATTTACTGGTTCGAGTACCAGCAAGCTTTGGATATGAAAAAGCTTCACCAGTGATGCTTCAATCACACTTAGATATGGTGGGCGAAAAAAATCATGATTCTAATCATAATTTTGAAACGCAAGGAATTGAGTGGGTTATAAAAGGCAATCTTTTATTTGCTAATAAAACTACTCTGGGTGCCGATAATGGGGTTGGAGTGGCCTATATGGTGGCTATAATGGAAGACAAAGATTTAAAACATCCAGAACTTGAATTAGTCTTCACAGTACAAGAGGAAGTTGGACTTTTAGGAGCTGCATCTTTTGATACCTCGGAGCTCAAAGCCAAACGATGCATTGGTCTTGATGGAAGTGGTGAAAATACAGTGGATGTCTCTTCTTCAGGTGGAGTACGAGTCAAGATGGTCAAACACTTGGAATATGAACAAAGAGACTCTGAAACTGTGATTATTGAAATTAAAGGCTTACTTGGAGGCCATTCAGGGGTGGATATTGACTTAGAACGAGCCAATGCCTTAAGAATTGCTGGTATTATTTTAAAACGTTCTATTGAATCATATGGTGATGTGTATGCGGTGAATCTTGAAGGTGGTCTTAAAGTCAATGCGATACCTCGTGAAGCAATTTTAGAAATTGCAGTAGATGACATCACTACATATCGTACATGGTTTAGTACTATTGAAAAGGAACTAAAAATTCTATATGAAGTATCGGATCCTCATCTAAACTTTCATTTAACATCATCACGTACACATCAAGTTATCAATAAAAAGCACACCATGGGTATGGCCAATGCTCTATTTATGTTGCCCCTTGGAGTAATGCATAAAAGTATGGCAATTAAAGATTTAGTCATTGCTTCAGCAAATATTGGAACAGCATCCATTGAAGATGAGCAATTTATCATTACTGCATCTTTAAGAGCCACTCAAGAATTTGTAATTGACGATATGATGTATCGCGTCCAACTAATTTCACGAAACACGGGATATGATTTTAGCTATAATGCAAAATATCCTGGTTGGATTTACGATAAAGATTCGAATCTAAGGGCTCAACTTAAAGCGGTCTATCAAAACTTAAGAGATGATACGATGCAGGAAGTTGCAACCCATGGTGGATTAGAGCTTGGCATTTGGAAAAATAAAATGCCAGAGCTTGATATCATCAGCATGGGACCTAAGATGTATGACATTCATACACCCAATGAACATTTAGATCTAGATTCATTTGAAAGAACCTATGAGGTACTGATTTCTTTACTGGAGAATTTGTAGGTATTTATCAAACAAAATAGTAAAGGCTTCGGCCTTTTTTTTATGTCAGTCACTTAAGTCTTGTATTTCAAAGAGTGTAGAAGCACAACACAATTTTTTGATAGGGCTATCATTTCTAGGTTTTAAAGTTTATAATAAAGATAGGAGGCTTGATCTATATGTCTAAATATTTAGAGTTTGCGAGCAGACTTGCGATATAGAATGTAGATGAGGGAGGTCAACCATTTGACGCATGTATAGTTTATCAAGGAGAGATAATCGCTGAAGGGGTTAACGAAATTCATCTTAGAAATGACATTAGTGCACATGCAGAACTTATTGCAATTGTGAAAGCGCAACGTCACCTTAATACAATAGATCTATCTGGCTGTACACTTTATGCTAGTGGTCAGCCCTGTCCTATGTGCTTAGGAGCCATTGCATTTGCGAATATAAAAGTAGTATACTACAACAATACATTACAAGATGCTACCGATGTTAAACTTGCTTTAAGTGAGCAGATTTACAACTTCATACAAGATAAACCAACAACATTAGATTTAAAGCTTATTCATGAAAAAATAGACATTAATCCCATGGGTTACTATAAGGATAAAGGAAAACGATAAGATGCAACTTATAAAGTCAATTCCAGTTTCCAAAAACTGGAAATCAGTTGAAAAAATAGAGGACGGTTGTTCCTATGATAAAAAATATAAAGTAGTCGACAAACAAGGGAAGACATACTTACTTCGCATCGCAGAAAAAATAAAATACGATACAAAAAGGGATGTTTTCAAGAATTTTGTGCTCTACAACAGTCACAAAGAGTCAGTCTCACAAATTGTAGAATTTGGTGATTTTAATGATGCAAAACATGGTTATGCACTTTTCGGCTGGTTGGAAGGGGAAGACTTATCTAAATATATTCATGCCCTATCGGAAGATAAACGGTATGATATTGGAGTTGAAGCAGGCAAAATATTGAAAACCATACATCAAATTCCAACACTGAAAGGCATTGATCCTTGGGAACAACGATATAATCGCCATATCAATCGAGCAATCAATATCTATAAAGAATCTTGTGAACTAGATTCTAAAACAACTGCTATGATGGACTATATTACTCAAAATAAAGATATGATCATAGGGCGTCCTAATGCGCTTTTACATGGCGACTTTCATATCAATAATATGATCCTTTTGCCCAATCAAAAGATTGGAATCATTGATTTAGATGGTATGGACTATGGGGATCCGTGGCATGATTTTAATCGACTCATCTATTCATCTGAATATTGCACCAAGTTTGCTAATGGTTTGATACATGGCTACTTTGCTAATTCAGTTCCTGATGAATTTTTTATATACATGCGTTTTTACACTTATGTTGAATTGCTATACAGTCTTCCTAAAGCTCAAAGAAAAGGGGAACAGGTCCTAAGGTTTGTTAAAGATAAGATGGATCATATGCTAGGATGGTATGACAACAGTGATGTACCAGTATGGTATCAGTATCCGATATTTTAATTTGATTAGTAGTTGCTGAATTTTAACTACCTATGAAGTTAAGTTTTCTATAATTATGTACAAAATATCACCAAATACACTATTAATATTTTCAAATAAATATAATAATAGCTACAGTTTCAGAAATATATCTAAAGTTTTACCAGCAAAAATCTCACTGCGATTGGAGTAAAGAATTCTTATCCAATTTGCTAATTGAATCTAATTTAGATATTTTCCTTAGAAGCAACTTATTATGTAGTGGTTATCTCTGTCGGAATATATTTGATTCTTAATAAAAAGTCTTGTCATGAACCACTTTTGAGGCTTCTTTTTCCAATACTTAGATTGAAAAATTTCATCATTAATAACATATCTATTAGTCGTATTAAAGGTAGTGATAAATCAATATTATGCCAAAGCATCTATATTGGTTTTTTTGTTATTATTGGATTAATCGTTAGTACCCAGTAAAATATATAGTATTTTAATGACAGTTAAACCATATGCCTCTTTATAATATGAGAGGTTATTATTTAAAGTTACCTGTTTTAACATCAAAATTTGTTTGTCAACATACTAGTGAAAAATTATTGATTAGTACGACTGATTGAAGTCAATAGGATGTAATATTCTAATCGAGTAATGTAAAGTATTTGCCACAACGATGATATCAATCAATAACTCTTATATTTATTTTTTTGGTTATAATATGTGTAGTGAAAGAGAGGGATATAATGTTTGATTATTATCAACCAACACGAATTCACTTTGGTAAAAACCGTACGGACGAGATTGGAGAAATTGCTAGTAGGTATGGAAAAAAATGCTTGCTTGTAACTACAAATGATGCCCCTTTACAAGCTTTGTACCAACGTGTCATTAAAAGATTAGAAGTAGAGGGTATTGAAGTCATACATTTTGACCAAGTAGTACCCAATCCAACTAAGGAAACTATAGAGATAGGAATTAAAATGGCACAAGAAAATTCCGTTGAATATATAGTTGCGGTAGGTGGTGGTAGCTCGATTGATACTGCAAAAACCATAGCTTTTAAAGCAAACTTAAATGAACTTAGCTGGGATGATATTTTCGATACATACTCATCACACACAGAAAACTATCCTTCAACTGGTCGAAGTCTACCGCTGATATCTATTCCTACAACTTCAGGAACTGGATCTCATGTAACTCAAGCTGCAGTTATCTCATCGGGAACCGAAAAATTAACATTTTTCCACCCAGATTTATTCTCTAAGGAAGCAATTGTTGATCCAATCTTGATGACAACACTGCCAAAGAGGATGAGTGCTGCGACAGGATTTGATACATTCACTCATGCCTTTGAGAGTTTTGTAAATGGTCGAGGTTCTTTCTATAGCAAAATTGATTCTAAACAAGCGATGAAACTTTCTATTAAATACTTGCCGAAAGCTTTAAATGATTTGGAAAATGTAGAGTATCGTACTATGCTTGCCTTAGCAGATACTCTAGGTGGAAAAGCACTAGCCAATAGTGGCGCCGACACACCTCATCCATTATCTGAGATTATAGGAGGAATAACTAATATCACTCATGGCGATGCGTTAGCTATCGTCTATCCAGCCTATATTCGTCATACAGTTGAAAAACATCGAGATGCATTTGAAGAAGTAGCTCAACTATTTGATTCTAAGGCAAAAGCGAGTGACTTAGAACATTTAATAACAGATTTTCTCATGAGAATCGGCTTGAACCATAGGTTGTCAAACTTCGGTATAAGTGAAGCTGAATTTGAGGCTATTATAGGACACCCAGCGTTGAACTTCTTACCCTTTGGCAATAAAGACTACTTTGTGACAATTTTAAATGAATCCAAGTAAGGTAATATTCACCGATTTAGATGGTACTTTACTTAATGATAAAGGAAGAATCAGTGTTGAAAACAAGAATGCTATCATCAAAGCTCTGGATTATGGGCACAAAGTTTATATTGCTACAGGTAGACCCTATGCATTTGCTAAAAATTTAGCACAATCTATTGATATACGGGTCAACGTAGTCTCTTTCAATGGTGCAGTATATGAAACTGACAAACTCCATGTAAATACACTTAATAAGGAACAGTTTCATTTGCTTAGAAAGACTTTATCACCCTTTTATAACCTAACGCTATATAAAACCAAAGATAAACTATACTATGACGGCGAATACGATCCGTACTTTGGTTATGATTATCTTGGTATGAAGTTATTTAGGGGTAGTGAAAATTGTGATGAAGATTCATTAATAAAAGTTCTTTTTCTTCAAGGGGAGCTTGGAGACGGCGAGATGGTCCAATTAGTAGATAAGTTACGTGAGAACTTTGAAGTTCACTATTATCCAAAACTTGGGTTTGAGTTGAATGACAAAGGGATAAATAAAGGAACTGCAGTTACCCGTGTTATGAACATCTTAAACATTGATATTCAACATTCAATAGTATTTGGCGATGATTTGAATGATTTAAGTATGTTTGATGTGGCAGGGACTGCTGTTGCCACAGAGAATGCCGTGAAACAAATAAAAGAAAAAGCGGATTTAATAAGTACCCATTGTAATGATTCAGCAATCGCCAATGGTTTAGCAAAACTAGAAATAGTATAACGGAGGATTAAAATGAAATATATTAAAATAGCAGCCGGTTTGGCACATGTAGATTATGGACGTATAGCAGATTTGGTTAAAGAAGTTAGTGATGCAGGAGTGGATTATATTCATTCGGATGCAGCAGATATGCATGACCTACAAAATATGAAATTAATGGGGGGGCACCAAATTATTTCAGGAATAAGACCTGAAACGGATGCACCTATTGAATGTCATATTTATACAGTAAGTATGGACAAAATGTTTATTGATCAAATTGCAGATGCGGGGGCACAAATGTTAATTCTCCCAGCAGAACACTTCATTGGAGCACAACTTGCATATATCATAAACTGGTGTAGAGAACGTGGACTCAAATTCGGACTTACAATTGGATGCTACACACCATTGAGCTTTGTTGAAGAGTCTATTTATGACATTGACCGTCTACACATTGTAACGCATGGTGTTGATGAAACTGATGGATTAGATAACTGGGGTTGGAGACGTAGCTCAGTAGATTTAGTGAGAAGGGCACGTCAACTAATTGATGAAAAAAATCCAAAGTGTGAACTTGCGATTGATGGTGGACTTCGTTCAGATAACTTGGAGCCATTAATAGAGTGTAGCCCTGATGTTGTTATCTTGTCATCCGCAATCTTCAAAGATGAGGATGGTGCGGCTTCGGGACTAAAAAAATGTCGCGCAGCAATTGATACAGCGGTAAAGAAATTCAATCTCAAATAGTGGTAGATTATTTCAAAATTACACTTTCTGCAATAGTTACTGCAATTGCAGTTAAGCTTTTCTTTATCCATAACGGATTAGCACCTGGTGGAATAACAGGTTTAGCACTTGTAACTTCTTCGTTTATTGGTATTAGTGTGGAATCTATGAGTTTAGCGATATCAATCCCCATGCTAATCGTTGCGGTAATGTTATTAGGTAAAAGTTTTGGTGCAAAAACGCTTTATATCACAATATTAACCCCGCTCATAATGAAAATAATTCCCCCTGTTTGGATACTTAGTTCTTTACATTCGATTCACCCTTATCTTGAACTTTTTGTCTCGGGAACATTAGCAGGTATTCTAATTGGTGTAGGTATCTCGATTGCTTTAAATGCTAATTGTGCGACTGGAGGAACGGATGTATTAGCTTTAATTATTAAGCATTTCTTAAAGAATATTAAATTATCAAGTATCATTCTCGTTTTAGATGGGTTGATTATTATTGGTTCTGGTATTGTAACCTCCAGTTGGATGATCCCATTATTTTCCTTAATATCATTAGTAGTCATTGTTAACACTATAAAGATATGTACAAACCCAAGAGCTGTAATTTAGTTACAATCTCTTGGGCTGTTTTTTTCAATAATAATCGGCGTGATATAATTTTTCAAACGAATGATATCATTATCAGTCATGATATTATTAATAATAATTATTGGCGTATTCATTGCATTTAACTGTACAGTACTCACAATTAAATCAAAATTTTGAGCGAAAGAAGGTTGGTATTCCGCAATGTTCATCTCTTCTGTGATTCTGATTTCTGGTAAGTTGTTTTTAATCTTACTTTGAAGTAGAAGTTTTGCTCCTGCAAAGGTACCATGTACTAATAAAGTATTTAGAGTTTTTTTGTTTCTCTCTAAAGAGGCAGCAAGATGCAGTGTAATAAATCCAATATCTTCAGGTCGCATTTGATTCCAAAATTCTAATTTTTGTATTGATTTTTCTACGATAGTATAGGTGTTTTTATATCTCTGCTTTATTTCATGCATTAAATCATTTTCAACTGATATTCCATGTTTAATCCTAGTAAACACAGGTATCATGTGAGTCGTTAAAGTGTTTTTTAATATCTCATCTGATTCTAAAGATAAGTTGCACTTGATGGACCAATATTTTATCACAGTGTTTACAAAGAATTCTACAGCTCCAAAGTTAACGGATGATTCATCTAGTTGGAAGGCTAAAACAAAGACCTGGATATAGTATTTTTCGTCTTCTGAAAACACGATTTTGTAGCCTTTCTCAATATTATCTAAGAGTTCACTTGCCTCGTTGAGAAAGGGTTTCTGCTTTAGTTCATTGATGAAGCCATCACTTAGCTTTATTGGTTTATTCATTTTTGCTCGGATCATTGTAATTAGAAGGTGTATTGCAATCTGAGACAAAGCTTCTAATGATTGCTCTGTGAATGTACTAATATACTTAAGGCGTGATAAATCGATGAAATGATTGATTTCGTCGTCGGTAAGATCCAAACCTTGATAAACAAATTGTCCGTTACAAGCATTTTCTTTATGCTTGATAATTGAAGCAAATGAACTTGACCCTGTTGAGGCGCATACATCAAACATCATCGTTCTAATATCACGTTCTCTACCAATTAGGGATAGTCCTAAGGTATTGGAACGTTCTAACTTAATTTTAAACTTATTTAAGAAGTTTTCTAGGATAATTAAATCCTTATGGATTGTGGCTCTTGATACGTAGAGTTCCTCTACAAATTCGAAAATTCTATAGTGATCGACAGTGCAAAGTTTTAATAAAATATAGTTATGTCGATCTTGAGGTGAATCAATCTGTTGCTCAATTTTACTATGTTTAAATGTATCATAAACTTTTAATTTATCAGCAACAGAACCCTCTAAAAAGATTCCCATTCCTGTTTTTTTAATTAATGATAGACCCATTGGTGGTAACAGCTCATCCAATATTTTCAAATCATTTCTAATCGTACGATTGGACACCCTAAGTGACTTAGCAATTAAATCGATTGTGATATAGTCTTCATATTTTAGCAATATTAATATAATTTCAGCAAGTCTTTTATTCAAGTAAATCACCTCTTTAAGGATATTGTAACATATAGAAAGTGAGTAATTATGTACAAAGTAAAAATTGATAATTTAAAGGAAGAAATAATTAAGGATATAGAAATTTTAGTTTCTATTCCAAGTGTTAGAGATTTAAGTAGTCAATCTTTATCAGCACCATTTGGAAAAAATATTCGATTAGCCATGAATGAGTTTATGAATATTGCCCAAAGAATGGGTTTCACAGTAGTAGATTATGATGGGTATGCAATTTCAGCACAATTGGGTGATTTTGAAGAACATATTGGTATACTGGCTCACATAGATGTTGTAGAAGCTAACGAGACTGATTGGGACACAGCACCATTTAAAATGACAATACGTGATGGTATAATCTACGGTCGTGGCGTTAATGATGATAAAGGACCTTTAATTGGTGCTCTCTATGCGGCGAAATTAGCCTATGAATCTAGTCCAACAATCAAACGTTCTGTCCGTTTGATTGTTGGAGGAGCAGAAGAAACTAGCTGGGAGTGTATGGACTACTACTTCAAGCACAATCCTCAGCCATTATATGGTTTTTCACCAGATGGGAACTTTCCAATTGTAAATGGTGAGATGGGTGTTCTACAAGTATCATTGCAGTTTAATGAGGTAGGAGTAGAGTTATATCACTCAGAACCAAGGTTAAATTTCTTATGTCATGATTTAAAAGTTAATAATAAACAGTATTTAGGGGATAAACACCTATCTAGAAACCCTCAAAGAGGTTTAAACGCTATTGATTCCTATTTTAATCGAGAAAAAGCAGGAGATTCACACGTAAATAGTTTCATTAAAAAGTTCCTAAATAATGATTATAAAGGCGAAAAACTTCAAATTGCAAAACAACATGAAGTGATGAATGACTTATCTGTATGCATGATGTCTCTAAACAGCAACGAAAATGGTTATGAATTGTGTTTGGACATTCGTTACCCAATATCCTTGAGTAGTGATGAAATTTTAGGGCACATAAAAAAATTGAAAGAAGAGAATCATTTTGAACTTGAAGTTATAAAAAATATTCCGCCTCTTTATGTTACAGAACAAAGTCCACTCATTGAATCGTTAAAAGAAGCTTATTTCGAAGTGATGAAAATTCCTGCAGAGGTATTAACTAAGGGGGGGGCATCATACGCTCGCGTACTTGAAACGGGTGTGGCCTTTGGGGCGACATTTGAAGGAGAGGATCCAAGACCCCATATGTCTAACGAAAGAATGCCAGTTGCATCACTTTTAAAAGCTACAGAGATTTATGCAGTTGCTATTGAAAATTTACTCACTAAGGGTTAGTTCTTGCCACATTGATATGGTAATTGTTGTAAGTATAGAGTGCTATGTGACAGTGCTTACATGTTGTATTATTAGAGTACATAAGGAGGAAAAATTATGTTAAAAAAAATACAAGATAGACTGCAAAGTTTCTCTGGAGCTATGATGGTACCAATAATTTTATTAGTGCTTGTAGGGTTTTACGTTGGTATCGGTAGTGCCTTTACTAACTATATTCTTACAGAAGGTTCTATTACCCATGGAATTTTCTCAATGATTACTGCGCTAGGGTTCATGTTTATGAACAACTTAGAATTATGGTTTGCAATTGCTATTGCATTCACATTAGCAAAGAAGGAAAAAGGGTGGGCTGCATTTGGAGCAGTAGTTCTCTATATGTCATATATGGTTAGTATTCAAGGCTTTGCAGCACAGCAAGGTTGGACTCCCAATACGACAACAATTGATGCGCTTATCGATTCGGGCATGAGTGAAATGTCAGCACTTCAATTTAACAATCTTTGGGGAACATCATTAGGTATCTTCACATACAACATGGGGATTTTCTCAGGTATTGTAACGGGTCTAATTACATCGTGGGTTCACAACAAGTTTGTTGATACAGAGCTCCCAGCGATGCTTGGATTCTTTGCTGGAACAAAATCAGTAATTATTATACTTACACTAATTTCAATTCCCCTTGCAATCGTAACTTACTTTGTATGGCCAATTGTTGCTTCTGGATTGGCCGCAATCACAGGATTTATTGGTAGATCTGGACTCTTTGGTACTTTTGTATTTGGTACACTCGACAAGATGTTATTGCCTCTTGGAATTCACCACTTAATTGCGTTTCCAATTGAATATTCGGCGGTTGGAGGAACTATGATGATTGATGGCGTCTTATTTGAAGGCGTTAAAAATATAATGAATGGGCAAGCTGCAAGTGCAAGTGCAACAGGATATTTAGTTCGAAACTTCACAAATGGTCGTCTACTATTCCAATTAGCTGGACTCCCTGGAGCTGCATTCGCGATGTACAAGGTTTCTAATCCGGAAAATAGAAAGCGTGTAGCAGCAGTTTTAATTCCTGCAGTATTTACTCTTGCTCTAGTGGGTATTTCAGAGCCGATTGAATATACATTCTTATTCTTGGCACCTGTTTTATATTTCTTAATCTACGCACCCCTATGTGGATTGGCTTATGTTATTGCGGAGGTATTTGCAATTTCAATTAATGGAACTGCTTTACTATTTATGATTCCTAATCTATTTCAACCACAAAAGGTACATGCAATGAGTTTAATTTACTTATTACCAATAACATTTGCGGTATACTACTTTGTATTTAAATATGCAATACTAAAATTAAACTTAAAAACTCCAGGAAGAACTGATGATGGTAATGTTGAGTTAATGACTAAGAAAGAGTATAAAGCTATCAAAGAAGGTAAAAAGTCAGATGATTTAGAATTACGTATTGTTGAAGCATTCGGTGGAAAAGATAACATTACTTCTGTATCAAATTGTGCAACCCGTCTTCGTGTTACGGTACTTGATCCTCGATTAGTAAGCGATGAGTCTATATGGATGGATGAACTTGAGGCACTTGGTACTGTTTACGGTGGTGATAGCTACCAAATCATTTACGGTGTTCAGGTCCAAACGATAACAACTAAAGTTAAAGATACACTTGGTATGGACTAGGAGAGAACATTGACTCACATTAATAAAGACTTCTTAAGTCGAGTTTACGAAGCATTTCAAAGAAAAATCGAAAAAGAAGATTTACAAATTGCATATGAGGTTTATGGATTAAATCGTATATTATTGTCATATATGGATCCACAATTATCACTCGATAAAGTCAATTGGATATCACGTAAACGAAATAGTGTCCTATCATTTGGTATATCTACATTAGCTCTTGCAGAGAGAAACAACTATAATCAAGATAAATTTTTGGAGAAATATGGCTATAGAAATGAAGAAGTGACTCTTACTCCAGGTGCTGTGCCAATCATAAGTCAGGATGGATATATGATTGGTGTTCTCACAGTAACTGGACTGACTCCTCAGCAAGACCATGATTTAGCAACCCATGTTTTAAGCGAAATATAAAATTAAATGACAGCACGACACAAAAGTGTTGTCATTTTACTTCGTTAAAGTCAATATTTTGAAGAATATATAATTTTCTTCAGTAGATGGAAATATAAATAGTTTTATAGATTCGAAAATTTGACAGCGACAGATGATTGTGGTATTATCTATTAGCAGTAAGAAAGTAGAAGCACACTTCTCACCTGATGGCCC
>CAZZFJ010000022.1:0-22490 GCA_964653415.1 uncultured Erysipelothrix sp.
CAATATTCTCTCAATCAAGTAAAACAAAAAAACTAAGATGAGAAAGCAACTTTTACAATTAAGGTTTTAAAACTAAATTAAAAATAGAGTTGCCTTTAAACTGGCGCTATGATATTATTAATTAGCAGCATTTAGGGGTATAGTATATTGGTAGTACATCGGTCTCCAAAACCGTTGGGGTGGGTTCGATTCCTACTACCCCTGCCAAAAGCAATCAAGGCCCACTTTCTAGTGGGTTTTTCAATGTCATTAACTTTAATGAGAATCTGTATAGGATCAAAAAGAGAGCTTTATAGCCCTCTTTTTTCTTTAATTAACTATTTAAATTTTACAGCAGTGCCATAAACCAATACTGATTGCATATCAACTATAGATGATGATTCAAATCGCACCATCACAATAGCATCTGCCCCTAAGTGACTCGCATTATTTCGCATTCTATTGACAGCTTCTTCTCGAGCATTTTCTTGCATTTCTGTATAGGATTTGACTTCGCCACCAACCATGCTTTTAAAACCTGCACCAAAGTCTTTTAACATACTTTTAGACTGGGTGATGGTTCCAGATACAAGACCTATAATTTCATATTCTTTTGAAGGTATATTTTCAGTTGTTGTTATAATCATGTTACAACCTCCTTTTTTTAACTATACTTTATTAAAGTTAAGCCTTCAATATCTTGTTATTTCATTTCAATTTTTAACTCCATCATGTTTCTTTGGCAAATGCCAATCTTTAAAGAGTAATTCATTGTATAATGAGTCTACAATGATTGGAAGTTCGATATTATGTTGATAACGTTTATAGTTTTACTCATATTATTCCTTTATGCACTTTTTGAATATAGAAATATTCAACGCATCCAAATGTCTGTTGAAGATTTTGGTGTGTCGAAAAAACTAGGAATAAAAATTGTTTTTATTTCTGATATTCAATATGATTTTGGGAATCGTTTGTTTTTTCATGGACTGATGCGCAAGCTAGTGAAAATGATTAATGAGGAGCATGCTGACTTAGTTCTTTTTGGCGGTGATTTTATTCATCATCATGCTACCTTTTACCCTGTGTTCAATTATTTAAAGGATGTAAAGGGTGATAAGGTCGCTGTTTTAGGAAATCATGATTACAAAGATCGGCATGCTGTTGAGAATGGATGTCATGAAGCTGGCATTCACTTACTCGTCAATGAAAGTATTTTCTTGCAAGGTTACACTATTATAGGATTAGATGATTTACGTGAAGGAGATCCTAAGATGCCTGATATTTCTAATGATGATCATACCATCCTTTTACTTCATGAACCTGATGATTTTGAAAACTATTTTGAAGATTATGATTTTAGTATGGCTTTTGCTGGACATCTGCATGCAGGACAGGTAAGTTTATTTGGAATGTATGCTCCAATAGTTCCCTCCCTATATCAAAATCGTTACCTCCATGGATTGATTAATCGTAGAGGTAAGAAAATATATGTCACAAGTGGTTTGGGTGGCTTTGTGTTCTTTCTCCCGCTTCGCTTTTTTGCCAAGCCAGAAATTGTTGTTATTGATGCTTAGTACATAAAAAAGATATGTTGTCTTCAGAAAACATATCTTTTTACATAGTTTAAACAGTACTCTTAACTCTTAAAATATCATCCATCGTTAGTACATCTTTTTTGACAACAGCTCTAACAGTTTTATGAGGATTCACAACCTGTGATATCTTGAAATCGACAAAGAGTGAATTAAACATGTAAGCTTCTTCCCATTTGAGATTTCGAACTCGACGTACTAAGTCTGTCATTTCAAAGCCAGCACTCATGACAGTTTCTTCTAAGGTGGTTTCAGATGTAATCACTATAATTTCATCTTCACTTTCAACAATGGGCCAATTTAAGTCTACATTTTTGATGACAGATACTTTCAATACTACATCAGCTTGTACTTCTAAGCCTGAAATACAAATTTCACCATCACCCATGACTGCATGACAATCACCTAAGGCCAACATGGCACCTGCTTCTCTAACAGGAAGATAAAGCGTGTTTCCAATGCGTACATCCGTTGTATCCATATTACCACCATGGTTTCCAGGAGTACCTGTTACAGCAGTTAACTGATCTTCACCAGGTGAAACACCAATAACGCCAATCATAGGATCAATTGGACGTTTAAACCCTAGGAAATCCACCATACCATCTTGTATCTCTACAATGCGGGTCATTGGATCTTTGACTCTACCGCCTAAAAGACCTCCGCCTGGAAGCACAACAACAGCCCCTTTATCCGCAACACGAATATCTAAAATATCAATCTTTAAGACATCGCCTATATCCGCATTCTCAACATAAAAAGGACCGGTAGCTGGATTGACTTGACTGAAATCAATCTGAGTCACTAAATCCTGCTCACTTTGAACTTGTTGTAAGAAGCAATCATGGGTATGAATAGAAACAGTTTCTCCATCTTTAATGGTATCAACTGCTTTTAAGCCTGGTTCAAAGGTATAAATGACATGATCTGTATCTATAATTCTCATTACAAATACCCCCTCTCTTATTCATAATGTTATCATGCTATAAAGATTGAGTCAAAGACTCCTTTCGTTTTGATAAAAACATGCCAAATACCAAACCGAATAGTGAGAAGTTGACCCAAGATAAGCCTATATTTGCAAGCGGCAAATTATGGGTATAAAAGTGTATCAAAAAATGATTTTTAATGGAAGAAAACGTTTTGATCACCTCTATAAAAGATGCGAATAAAGTAAAAATTAAAAGTGAATTTAACATAAGTGTCTTCTTTTCCCACTGCTTTATAAAAAGACCTACAAAAACATGCATCAAAGCCAGTGGATAGATAAAATTTAGAATAGGAACGGCGTATTGAATGATTGTTTCTAAACCAAAGTTAGAAACACCAAAGGACACCAATACTATTATGACGACCATATAATTATAATGTACTTTAGGAAGGATACTTGAAAAGTAAGTACTGCAAGCTACAACTAAACCAATGGCCGTTTTCAAACAAGCAAAACTAATTAACAATCCAAAAAAGAACAGTCCTGATTTGCCAAAATAATGGATAAATATTTCACCCAAAGCTAATCCACCATTACTGGATACATTTAAAATATTAACTGAACTGGCTCCCATAAGTCCTAACACAAGGTAGATAATAATCATCATTGCAGAAGCTAACAAAGCTGCGAATACAACATCCATAAACTGTTGATTCGAACTCCCTTTCTTATCGTTTGAATGTATGATTACAAAACCAAACATCATCGCTGCCAACACATCCATCGTTTGATAGCCACCTTCAAACCCCTTTAAGAAGGGATTGACTTGATACAATTCTGTTGGATTAACAGACTGAATATTACCCATTGGTTTGATAAAGAAAACCCCAAAACTTATCAAAAGCATGACTAAAAATAAGGGGTTAATATACTTACCAATCATTTCTTTAAGCTTCGTGGGTTTAAGGGATAAAATTAAAACTACACTAAAAAAGATCCATGAATAAACAAAGAGCACTCTAGCTGAATCAGTATTTGCAAACATCAAGCGAACACTTACCTCAAAAGGTACAGTTGCGGTTCTTGGCAGCGCAAACAAAGGACCAATGGTTAGAAGCAAGGCCACGGTAAAGATGCGAGCATAATGACGGCCATACGGTCTTAAACTCGCTTCTAAGTTTTCTTGCTTTGACTTTGCTGTAAAGATTACTGCAAGACACGTTAAGCCCACTGCAGATATGATAAAACCTAACATTCCAATTGGGGTCTTACTTGCTGCATTCTGACCAATAAAAACTGGAAAAATTAAATTCCCTGCCCCAAAAAACATTCCAAACAACAAGGATGATAATATAATACGATGTTTCACTCTTTGATTCATATCTCTTCTCTTTTCTTCATTAGAAATATCTTACATGAAAAGGAATGTAAAAGAAAGAAAAAAATAGAGTTTATTCAAATGAATAAACTCTAGTAATTATTATTTCAAAATGTTTTTTAACACATTGCCCAGTTTCATACGATTCCCATAGTTTAAAGAACCCAATCTATAAATATAAACAGATAAGTATGCTACTGCAACTGTAAGCCCTAACATCAAAGCACCGGATGTTATTAACTCAAATGAAGTCACAGAAGTCATGGAATAACGAATAGGTAATGTAAATAAGGAAACAAATGGAATATAGGAGCAAATTTTTACCACGAGCATATCGGGATTAGGCATTGCCATGGACGCAATCAGATACGCAATTACAAAAATAATAGTTATGGAGCCTACTGCAGAACCCACATCTTCAACCTTTGACACCAAAGAACCCAATGCAGCATATACAAACAAGTAAAGAATGTAACCTGCAAAAGAGAAGAATAGATATACTAGCAATACATCCCATGACATAGCCACTTTTATAGACTCAATTAAGAAGTCTGGATAGCTACTTTTGTTAAGGAAAAATCCAATAACTAAGAACAAGACCATGATTGAAATCTGGATAAAGCCAACAAGACCTGCCGAGAATACTTTTCCAAAAATTAGAATCTTAGGATCTGTAGAGGTAATCAACAACTCCATTGTGCGGCTATCTTTTTCCTTGGCTACTGAAGTAGCAACTTGCTGACCATAGAGTAAAATTAGCATATAGAGTACAAATAAAATGGCAAAGGCAAAGAAGTACATTTGAGTTGCATCGCGCCCTAAGATTTCATGACTTACATCAAGCTTAATGTCTTGTGCACTGTATATATCATCAGGGTTGATGCCCAAATCTTGTAAGTTTTTTTCGAATAAAGCTGACTGCAATACGGATTCAACAGGTGATCCAAAAAAGTTCAATCCCGAGTCCTTTTTCACAATTTTAAATTTACTTAGATTTTCAAAAATATACGCTACTTCATAGGTTTCATCAATAATGGCATCTTTTACTGTTGATGCATCATCTAATAAGGTAATGCCACTGAACTCTCCAAATATAAGCTCTAAATTTTTAAAGGTATTAGGATCTTCACTGACAAGTACGGAGCCTTTAAATGAAATGGTATTTACACCGGTTCCTGGGGTTTCAGTAGTCTCATCCGGTTTATTAAACCAAGAAATTACTCTAGGAGCAAAGGTTCCTGCAAATAAAATAAGAGACATGACTAAAGTAGTAATAATGAGTGATTTTTTATTAATCAACTCTTTAAATTCAAACTTAAAAACAATACCTAATTTTTTCATCGAGCTTCACCTACTTTCGAAACAAATATTTCTTGCAGTGATGGGCGATACTGAGAGAATAGCTCAATATCAATATTATTGTTTATGAGATCTTGTAAAAACATCTTTTCAGAATCACCTTCTTTAAGATCTATAATATAAGAATCATCCTTTTTCACAACATGATGTCCTAGATTCTCAAGATGACTTTGAATATCAGGATAGGAGGTTTTCAGTCTTTTTTTTCTGCCCCCCAAATCCTTTTTGATGTCGTTAAGATTTCCATCAAGGATAATTTTACCTTTATCAATAATTGCAATATCATCACAAAAAGATTCGACATAACTCATTTGATGACTGGAAAATATTATAATTTTATCATCCGAAATATAATCAAGCAAAGCTTGTTGAAACAAAGAGGAGTTCACAGGGTCAAGACCTGAGAAAGGCTCATCGAGGATTAATATATCCGGTTCATTTAAAAATGCTTGAGTGATCTGTACTTTTTGTTGGTTCCCTTTTGAGAGTGTCTCCAGTTTTCGATCCAGGTAAATATCAATTTCAAATCGTTTTGTCCAGTACAAGGTGGATTTTAAAGCTGCTTCATAACTCGCACCCCTTAGCATGGCAAAGTAAATGAGTTGATCTTTTACTTTAGTTTTTGCATACATGCCACGCTCTTCAGGCAAATAACCAATGCGATATTTATTAGGATCGAAATTTTTCCCATCCATTAAAATACTGCCACTGTTTTGTCTAAAGACATCCATCAATATTCGAATTGAAGTAGTTTTACCCGCACCATTTCTTCCCAAGTATCCGAAAATTTGACCAGAATTTACAGTGAAATTAATATCCTGTAAAACATGAAAATTATCGAAATACTTATGAATATTCTTAAATTGAAGTTTCATAATAAGTTCCTTTCTTTGTGTTACTTACATGGTACAGTGTAAACACTTTTGGTACGCCTGTCAACAATTATCGGAATTATTATCCAAAGTCTATTATTTTACCCTCAAGAGTGTAGATGATTTGTTCACAGATATTTTTTGCATGGTCCCCTGCTCTTTCAATGGTTCTCGATATATTGAACAAGGGTAATGGAAAGCTCGAACTTTGATCTAAGGCATCAATGATAGTATTTGAAAATGAGATAAACTCCTGGTCCAATATTTCATCAAGTTCTGCGCAACGAAAGGCTTCCTTAGTACTTGGTTGTTCTAAAAGAACGATAATTTCTTTGAAGTTTTTCATGAATATCATTTGTAAATTTAAGATCGCTTCAATCTGAGAACTATTATTATTCTCGTTCTTTAGTACATACTTAGCCATGTTTTTGGCATAATCGCTAATGCGTTCTAAGTCATTTGCAATTTTAATACCACCTAAAATAAAGCGAAGGTCTTTAGCCACGGGTTGAAGTAAACTCAGTATCTCAATTGCTAGATTGTTTATTTCCACCTCTTTTTCATTGATTATTTGATCTTGCTCAATAAGCTCTAGAGCTAAAGTTTTATCAAAAGTTTTAAAAAGCTCTGTTGCCTCTTCCATCGCCTCATAGCTCAGATGAGCCATTTGTAGGACTTTAAATTCAAAAAGTTGCATTTGATTTTCTATATTAACCATCTTAACCAAACCTTCCTGTAATATAGTTTTCTGTTCTTATATCAGAGGGTGTATGAAATATTGTTTTCGTATCACCATACTCTATTAACTCTCCTAGAAGAAAGTAAGCCGTTTTATCACTAATTCGTGCCGCTTGTTGCATGGAGTGTGTCACGATGATAATGGTATACTCCTTTTTTAGTTCTTGGATTAATTGCTCAATTTTCACAGTAGCAATTGGATCCAAGGCAGAAGTAGGTTCATCCATCAAAATAACCTGTGGCTTAAGAGCAATCGCTCTGGCAATACAAAGGCGCTGTTGTTGTCCCCCTGATAAACTTAAGGCACTCATATGCATACGATCTTTAACTTCTTCATATAGTGCAGCTTTCTCAAGCGAAGATTTTACTCTTTCTTCAATCATTTTTTTATCTTTAATGCCTTGGACTCTCAATCCATAAGCTACATTATCATAAATAGACATAGGAAATGGATTTGGATTTTGAAAGACCATTCCTACTTGCGTTCTCAATGAGACAACATCAGTCGATTTATCATAAATATCTTTATCATTGAAGGTAATTTTTCCATCTATACTGCAATTATCAATTAAGTCATTCATCCGATTAAAACATCTTAAAAAAGTCGACTTACCACAACCTGAGGGACCAATAAAAGCTATGACTTCTTTTTTAGGGATAGATAAATTTAAGTTTTTTAATGCATGATTTTCACCATAATATAAATTCAAATTTGTAATTTCAAATGTACTCAAATTAAGCACCTACTTTCTTTTGGTAATGATAACTTATATATTTTACAAGTAAATTAAGAACTAAGACTATCAACAAAATTAGAATGGATATTGCACTTGCAAGTTCAAAATTGGGTTGATCAGCACTCATCAAAGACCAAATATGCACTGCAAGACTGGTCCCTCCTGTTTTATAGCTAGGACTGTCATTTACGAAGGTACTCATCGTATAAATTAAAGCAGCTGATTCGCCAATGACTCTTGAAATAGCAAGGGTCATTGCTGTTAATATCCCTGATATCGCACTGGGAAGAACCACTTTAAAAATTGTTTGTGTCTCTGTGGCTCCTAAAGATAAAGATGCCATACGTAAACTATTAGGAACTGTTTTTAAGGACTCTTGGACGGAACGAATAATGATGGGTAGCAAAATAACACTCATTGTCAGGGCTCCTAATAAAATACTTAACCCTTCAATTTTAAAAAGTGCTGTAATGGGATAAAGTACCACGACCCCCATCAATCCAAAAATAATACTTGGAACTCCTGCTAAAAGATCTATTGAACTTTCCATTAAACGACTCACTTTACCTTTTTTAGCGATTTCATTTAAATAAATAGCTGTAAAGATCCCAATGGGTAAAGCAATACTAAGAGAGATAGCAATAAGAATCAGTGTCGTTTTAAGTGAACCCCAAATACCACCACCTGGCGTCTTATAATACAGAGTCTCTAAAGCAATGCTATCATCCATCAAGTCCGTAATGGACTGTGCATCATGTTGATATAGCATTCCTGCATTAATCTGTGTACCATCTGATAATTTTAAGGTAAGTTTCTCAATGGAATCTTGAATTTCTGGAACCAAGTTTACTTTGTTTTGAACACTTTTATCCAGTCCACTTTGTAAGGGAGAGTTCTTATCTATATAGGCAAAAATAACTTGATCTTTATTCTCATGATTTACGAAATCCTCAAGAATTACACCATACTTTGATGAAAAACTTTGATTTTCATTAAGTTCAAAGGGCAGTTCGAAATTTTGAGCTTGTCCATCTTCAAAATGAATCAATAAGTTTTGTGACCAGTAGTCTTGCGTTAACATTTTAAAATTTAGATTTCCTTTACCTTTTGAAAAGATAAAACCAAGAAGAAAAACTAAAACCAAGACACTTATGGAAGATGCAAGATAGATCAGTCCTTGTTTAAAACGATCTTGAAGCACTCTTTTTTTACTCATGAAGCATCCCCTTTAACCCGTCCCTTTATTACCTGGACCAAAATATTTGAGGCAATGATTGTCAAAATTAATACAATTCCAACACTATAACGAATATCATAATCAACACCTGATGTTTCACTGAGTCCTGATAACATTGTGGATGTGAGTGTACGTGTGATATCAAATGGATTCAAAGAAGGCCCCACTGTTTTGTTTCCTGCAACCATCGATACTGCTGTTGCTTCACCAAACGCCCGTGCAAGTCCTAGTATTAATCCAGAAAAGATTCCTGATTTTGCGCTGGGCAAGACCACTTTAAAGTAGGTTTGGATTTTAGAAGCACCCAGAGCTAAACTTGCTTGTTCAACATCCTTTTTAACAGCCTGTATAGCTACAATACTAAGCGATGTTACGGTTGGTAAAATCATCATCGCCAAAAGCAAACTGACTGCAAGTCCTGATCGCCCACCAAAGGTTGACATATTAAGCATCATCGCTAATTGATCAACTCCTTTAACAATTACCCCACTAGCAAAAACTCCATACACAACTGAAGGAACTGCAGCAAGCAGTTCAATTACAGTTGTGAAGAATATGGCTATTTTTTTAGGAGCTAGTTTAACGATAAATAGGGCTGTTAGAACTGCTACTGGAAAAACTAGGATGATTGCAAATAGTGAACTAAGCAAGGTATTTATAACAATGAATAGTACCCCATAGTTTTCTCGCCATGAAAATCCTGTAAGGAACTTAAACAAGTTTACCGGATCACTATAGCTTGGCAAAAAGACGGATATCCCTCTTTTTAAGATAAAAAGAAGGATAAATACAATCATGGATGCTGATAAAATAGCACACAGTCTAAAGATTGTTTTAAAGAATATGTCGCTTAGTTTGTTTAATTTTAAATTTACTTCAGATCGGCCCATTGTACTATCTCACCACTAAATATTTTTAATACCATTTCTTGTGTAAGATTTGTAATTGCGGTGTTCTTTTCATTTACCACAATAACCACTGCATCCAAACTATATACACCACTTTTCAGTGCAGTACTCACATCTTCTTCAGCACTAAATTGTCTTGAGGCAAAACCAATATCTATAGCATTAGGACCCTCTTTTTCTGCACCCAAAGTACGTTTATATCCATCCCCTGAACCTGTATGATGGGACTCATATTTAAAGTTGCCTGCGAGTGGAATAAAGGATGTAATCGCAGCTTCAAGCGTTTTTTCTACAGAAGTTGATCCACCCGTTTTTAAGGTTAAGTGCGTATTATCTTTTGAAACAATAGGATGTTTCTCTTTTAAGACTTCCCATGATTCACCCTCATTTACATCTACAATACCTCCTGCTTGTAAAATAAATTCCTTTGCTTCTAAAGAATTTTCTAAGTAGTCAATAAATGCAGCCACAAGTGCTTCTTTTTCATCTGACTCATAATCACCTGAACTACGAGTAACAAAAGAGAATGGTCTTGCGAGTTTATAGTCTTTAGCATTGACGGTTTCAATAGTTGCTTCAACCCCTTCATAGGATACCGCTTTTATATGGTTAGCTTTAAAGTCTGTTGTTAATGAAACATAACCAATAGCGTTCACATTTTCGCCTACTTGTTTAGCCATATCACCATTTCCAGTGGTCTCTGCACTTTCAGAACTTAAATTTTCAAGACCAACAATGGATTCAAAAGCTTCACGAGTCCCTGAGGCTGAGTCACGAGTATAAATTTTAATGGATTCTTGAGTACTTTCACTTGAACATCCCGCTACTAATAAAAGTACGAGTATGGATAATAAAAATTTCTTCATATAAATCTCCTTTACAGATAACTAACTCTGTAGCTACAGTCTAATGAAGTAATATGAAGAAATGATAACCTCTATGTTAAGATTGCGTTAAGACTATTTTGAATGCAGTTCCCTCACCCAATACACTCTGAACTTCCATGGTACCTCCATGGGCTTCAATAATTGATTTTGATATTGCAAGGCCTAAACCACTCCCCCCATCTTTTCGATCACGTGCAATATTGCCGCGATAAAATCGTTCAAAGATGTGCGGTAAGTGTTCAGGTGCAATTCCTTGCCCCGTATCTTTAAATGTAATAATAATATCCAGATTATCTAAAATACAGTCAATGCTAATTGTTCCTTTTTTTGCATAATTGGCAGCATTATCTATCAAGTTTCTAAAAACTTGGGAGAGTCTAAACTGGTCGGCATAGATTTTGATATCCGATGGACAATTCAATTTGACCTTAATATCATTTTGAAATAAAACAACTCGTTTATCAAATAGAACCCCATCAAAGAAATGTTTTAAAGTAAAATCTGATTTATCCAAGTAAATTTTATCTGCTTTTAATTTGGATTGTAGTAATAAGTCGCTCACGATTGTACTTAATCTTCTGGCATCTTTTTCAATTTGCTCTAGAAACTCTTTTTGTGTCGCAGGATCGTCAAAATTATCTCGATTCAAAATTTCTGACATGCCTAAAATAGCGGATATTGGTGTTTTTAATTCATGTGATGCATCCGCAATAAACTGTTGTTGCATCTTCTCACCATCGAGAACTCGAGTAATATCCTGAAAAAGGAAAATACACCCAGCATATTGCTTCGTTTGAAAAAGTGGCTGAGAATGAACTTGGTAAATCGTTCCATTATAAGAAATTCGTTTGATGAACTGCTTTTCATGAATAAAACCTTCCATCATAAGTTCTTTAATTGGACGATGAATGGAATTACTATAAATCTCTTTAGCTTGAGTATCATTTATTTTATCAAAAGAGAGATTACTGAGTTCTAAAATCCCCGATTGATTTACATATACCATTGGAAAGGGAATCGCTTTAATTAGTTCTTTAAGTCTTTGATTGCTTAATGCAATACTGGCCATAGCATCCTTTTCGTGTTCCGCATGATAATTTGTCATCACATCCAGAGTTTGCTTCATTTCTATCTCTTTTACAATCCATAAAACTGAAACTACCAAGACAAAGATCAATGTGAAAATGACATTATCAATGAATATTGTCAAAACAGCGAGAAATAAAATAACTAATAAGTATCCAAATTTAAACTTTTGCAATGTAACCCACTCCTCTTACTGACTCAATTTTTAAATCAGAATGTTCTAGTTTTTGACGTAAATTAAAAATATGAACATCCACAATTCTAGAATCACCATCATACTCAAAATCCCAAATATCACTTAATATTTGGTCTCGCGATACCACAAGATCTAAGTTTCTTGTTAAGTAGACTAAAACATCAAACTCTTTTTTAGTTAAGTTTATAGCCACGTCTTCAACTTCCACAACATGTTTTCCTAAATGGATATTCAAATTTCCAAATGTTTGAGTATTTGAAGTTGTGGAGGCAGTTCTTTTTAAATGAGCTTCAAGACGTGCAGTTAGAACACGGGGTGAAAACGGCTTGGTTAAGTAGTCATCTACCCCTGCCTCGAAAGCCTCTAGCATATTACTTTCTTCATCTTTTGCGGTCAACATCAATATTATAGACTGCATATTTTTACTTCTTAACATTTTTACAATTGAAATGCCATCATAGACAGGCAACATCCAATCGACCACAATCGCATCAAACTCATGATTCTCTAATATATCAAAGGCCTCTTGGCCATCTTTTGCACTTTGAACATCATAATTCGCTTGTTTTAAATCATATTGTAATAAGCGACGAATGCCTTCTTCATCTTCAATAATTAAAATTTTCTTCATAATATGCTCCTCCATTTAGATTATGACATATCACTAAAGGAGACGGTGTTATAATTCTTTAACATTAAGTAATAAATGTTAACAAACCATAATGATTCCTAAAAAAATAAATAAATTATTCGTTCTAAGTTCGATAGCACTTGTAAGTAATTGACATGAAAAAAAGTATCTCTTATTTCACATTCCATGAATTAAGACATACTTAAGTTTCAATATTAATAAACCCAAAAAGATTAGCAGTTGGCTTTGCGTATTATTGAAATGGTAAATAATACTTAAAGATATCCACTCTCACAAGCAAGCGCTATAGTTTTAGAGAAGATAAATTACTATTTTAAAAAGTAGTAGTAAATAGCTGATCTTTTTAGACGGTGTTTTAATAATTGGTGCTCCAGGTGGGACTTGAACCCACACAGGGGTAAACCTACTGGATTTTGAGTCCAGCGCGTCTGCCGATTCCGCCACTAGAGCATGATAATATCATACTCCTTTTTGTGGCAAATATCAATAAAATATTTAAATAAAAACACTAATTTTATTGAGGGAAAATTAAAAACAGATTCGTATACAAATTATTCTTCTGGATTGGATTCTAGATATTTTTCATAGCTATCATATAAAACAAGCCGAGGCTTTGATCCTCTTTGTGGACCAATGATACCGCGTTCTTCTAAGGCATCTATTATATTGGCCGCACGATTATAGCCTATTCTAAATTGACGTTGAATCGATGAAGTTGAAGCACGGCCATTCTCAGTCACAAACTCAACAGCTTCTTCGAAATATTCATCATTCATAGCTCTAAGTGCCAAATTATCTTCTCCACCCATGGATGTTAAATCCGTGAAGCCATCATATAGCTCTGGACTGGCTTGTTCTGATGCATACTTGGTAATGGCATTCACTTCCTCATCACTCACATAAGCCCCTTGCACACGTATGGGGCTGGGTGCTCCCATAGGAATATAAAGCATGTCTCCATAACCCAGAAGCTTTTCGGCACCAGTTGCATCTAAAATAGTTCTTGAATCGATAGCACTGGATACTGCAAAGGCAATTCTTGAAGGAATATTTGCTTTAATAATACCTGTAACAACATCCACCGATGGTCGTTGTGTTGCAACAACTAGGTGAATTCCGGCAGCTCTTGCAAGTTGGGTAATTCTTTGGATACTGGTTTCAACTTCTTTACCAGCAACAGCCATTAAATCTGCAAGCTCATCAATAATCACAACAATCCAGGGCATCGGCTTAATATTCTTATCGGGTTTATCTTTAGATAACTGGTTGTAACCGGTAATATTTCTAACTCCATAATTAGAAAAAATCTCGTAGCGTTTTTCCATTTCTTCAACGACTTTCCCAAGTGCTGCGGAAGCTTCTTTTGGATCGGTAACAACTTCACTCATGAGGTGTGGCAGTTTGGTAAAGGGAGTAAATTCTACCTTTTTAGGATCAATTAAAAGTAATTTTAAATCTTTTGGATGTTTTGTTAGGACAATGGAAGAAATCAAACTGTTGATACACACCGATTTCCCACTTCCTGTTGCCCCAGCAATTAATAAGTGAGGCATTTTATTCAATGCAATTGTAATGGGCTCCCCCATTAAATTTTTACCTAAAGCAACCCAAATATTATCTTTGTCATAAAGTTGTTTTGAGTTGGATAAGATTTCATTTAATCGTACTGGAAGCATTTCAACATTAGGAATTTCAATCCCTACAGCAGCCCTACCAGGTATGGGCGCTTCAATGCGAAGTGAGGTAACGGCTAGTTCCATCATCATATTATCCTGAATTGATGATATTTTAGATATTTTTACATTACTATCGGGTTTGATTTCAAATTTGGTCACTGAAGGGCCAATATGAATATTTAAAAGTTCTGCTTCAATTCCAAATTGCTTCATAACTTCAATAATTCTATTCCCTTTTTCCTTAGCAGAGTTGGCATTAACTGAGCTACGATTCTTCGCTTTACCACGGTCCAGTAAGGACATAGGAGGAAGCTGATAGTTTGCGAAGGTCTTATCTAAGTCTAAATGTGCGGCTTTTGTTGGATTTTCCTGAGTTAAATCAAGTTGTAGTTGGTCCCCTTCGATTTGAGTTGGAATGTTTGCTTTGAGTTCTTTCTCATTATCAACGCGCATAAAATTAGCACTAACTTGTTGGTTAGTATCAATTGGTTCAGGTATTTCAATGGGATCCGCTTCGATTTCAGAAATCCACTCATCTTCTGTAACATCTTCTGCTGGCTTCATTAATTTGGATGTAAAACCAAATATTTTCTTGAGTAGATGATAGATATTCGCAAAGAATTTTTTAATCTTCTGGGGTGTAAAAAACAGAATTAGAGCAATTAGGAAAAGCACAACATTAAGCACAATCGTTCCTACTTTTGCGAAAAGGACTGAGCTTAAGGCATAAAGAATAACACCCACATACCCACCATATGCATAACTACTGTAGTTACTAAAAACTTCTTTGATATTACTGTTGTAGGTTTTTACAAACTCCATTCCAATTAAATTATCTTCTTTAGGAATGCTTAAACTTATAAGAAACACGACTACAAACAGAATCAAACCAATCCATACTCTTTTAGGTTCTTTTTTAAATTCTTTTGCAGCAAAAGTCCATGCTAAGGTTAATAAGGCAATGAGTCCAAAAAAGAACTCAGGATATTGACCTGTTATTGTACGCATAGCCCCATATAATAAATTACCAATTAAGCCAAGTCTAAAAGCACCTAAAATACTGATTAACAGGATAACAAGTGCATATATAAGACGTTCTGTAACTATATTCTGTTTTTTATTAGTGTTCCTTTTTGTCATTTACCTCACCCTTAAATGATAACTTCGATAATTACTGGTAGAACCATTGGGCGTTTACCCGTTGATTTAAAGACGTATTTAGAAATTAAGTCTCTTGCTTCATTACGTGCAGATACATTATCATAACGTTTTTCTTTTACAAATGTTTTAACAGTATTCTCTAGTATTTTCCCTACTTCATCCACAATATTATCAGCATCTTTAAGATAGATAACACCTCGAGATTGCACATCAGGTCCACCTATAATTTCTTTAGTTTTATGATGAATTACAAGGCCTGCAATAATTGCACCATCAGTTGCCAGAATTTTACGATCTCTTAGAACAAGACCTGTAGTATCCAAATGTTCTTTGCCATCAATGAGAACCTCTTCAAGTTGAAGATGATCAAAGGCTTCTAAGCGTTCTCCATTTTCGAAAGTAACAATTTGAGCGTTATCTAAGATAACGATGTCTTTCGCTAAATGTCCCATATCCAAAGCAATATTGGCATTGGCAATCAAATCCTTATATTCGCCTTTAACAGGAACATAATATTTGGGTTTGAGTAAGTAATACAACATTTTGATATCTTCTTTTGAACCATGCATTGAGAATACTTCCTTAGCACGTAATGAGTTGATTCGAACATTTTCCTTAAACAACTCATTTTCCATTGCTCCAGCAACAACTTCTGTACCTGGAACGACAGGACTTGCAATAATTACAGTGTCTGTAGGACGCAATGAGACGCGTGCTTCTTCACCCATCGCAATGCGGTGCATGCTTCTGAAGACATCAGGACCCGTTTTAGAAATAATAATCACAACATCTTCAATATCGTTATTGAATTGTGCTTTTTTTATTTCGAGACCTTTTGGCATTTTGAAGTAATTTAAGCCTTCAAGATAAGCTAATAATCGACGTGGTTCCTCATCATAAAAGTAAATTTTACGTTTGAATTTTATAGCCATCTCAATGACTTCTAAAAGTCGATAAATATTTTGGTCATATAAGGTTGTGAAGATACGGTTTTCAGTATTTTCAAAAGTTGATTGAATCTTATCACTGATGCGGTGTTTAGGAGAGGTAAATCCTTCTTTGGCAGCATTGATGGATTCCATCATGAGCAAGAAGACCCCTTCTTTACCAATCTGTGCTAGATTCGAAACATCCATCGCAAAACTTTCGACTGCCACATCAAAGTCAATAACAAACTCTGTAGCGTGAATAATGTAGCCCTTTTTAGTGCGAATCCCTAATCCGAAAGTATCAGGAATTGAGTGTGTGAGTGCAAAACTCACGAAATCACGCTTCCCTATTTTGAATTTATCATTACGATTAATTTCATGAATCTTAACATTTTTTACATTACTACCTTTTAAACTATCTTTAACCATAAGAGAGGTGAAAGGTGTTGTATAAACAGGGGCATTCACTTCTTTTAGTAGATATGGTAAAGCACCCATAACATCATCATGACCATGGGTAATAAAAATTGCTTTAAGCTTATCTTTATTGTCTATAATATACTGAAAGTCAGGAATAATAATCTCTACTCCCAAAACTTCATTTGATTGTGGATAGCGCACACCTGCATCAATGATATACATTTCATCATTGATTTCGATGATGGATAAATTCTTACCATCCTCATCATTTCCACCTAATTTAATTATACGTATTTTTTCCATTTTTACTCCTTAATCGCGAATAATCGCTTCAATCGCTACAGATTTCATACTGTCATCATCAATGGTAATCACCACTGCATTCAAAAAGTTGTCCCCTTTAGCGACTTTAAAATGTGTTTTTTCTTCATCCATAATATAACGTTTTAACTCGTCAAAATCTCTTCCAATAATCGAATCTTTAGCGCCACACATTCCAACATCGGTAATATATGCTGTACTCCCAATAAGTCGAGCATCACTTGTTTGTACGTGAGTGTGTGTTCCTACTACTGCATCGACCCTATCTTTATAATAGTGGGCAAAAAACATTTTTTCACTGGTTGATTCTGCATGAAAATCAACAAAGTAGTAATCTGCACTGACATATTTTAAAACATGATCCATATATGGAAAAGGACTATCACCTACACGGTTCATAAACGCTTCTCCATAAAGATTAACAACACATATATGCTTGTGATTGACTTCGTATACTTTATAATAGTTTCCAAAATCTAGTGGTTCCATGTTTGCAGGAACAAGCAAGTCCTCACATTCATGGTAAAACTTAAAAATTTCACTTTTTGCGAAAGTGTGATTTCCCATCGTAACAACATCAACGCCCACTGCCTTGAGTTGATTATATATTTTTTTAGTAATCCCTTTACCATGGGCAGCATTTTCGCCATTGGCAATTACGAAATCGATATTGTATGTCTCTTTGATTGAAGACAAAAGGTCAGCAACAATTTGCCGACCGCCTGATCCTACAATATCTCCTATAAAGAGTATTCGCATTATTTTGCTAACTCCTGTGCTCTGAGTTCACGGATTACTGTAACTTTGATTTGGCCAGGATATGTCATTTGTTCTTCAATTTCTTCTTTAATTTCTCTTGCTAATTTAGCAGTTTGAATATCATCAATTTCTTGTGGCACAACCATGACGCGAAGTTCACGACCTGCTGAGATTGCAAAGGAGCGATGGACCCCTTCTTTACTCATCGCAATGGCTTCAAGATCTTCTAATCTTTGAATATAATTTTCTAGACTTTCAAATCTAGCTCCAGGTCTTGCGGCACTGATAGCATCTGCTGCTGCAACTAAAACGGATATTACAGAAGTTGCCGCGGTATCACCATGGTGTGAAGCAATAGCATTAATCACTACAGGATGTTCTTTTGATTTTTTCGCAAGACGAACTCCAAGCTCCACATGACTTCCTTCCATTTCAAAGTCAAGTCCTTTTCCAATATCGTGGAAGAGTCCTGCACGTTTTGCTAATTTTTGATTAAGTCCTAATTCAGCGGCCATAATACCTGCAAGATGAGCCACCTCAATTGAGTGACGTAGCGCATTTTGCCCATAAGAATAACGGTATTTGAGACGACCCAATATGTTGGTCATTTCTTTACTTACTTTACTAATTCCTAAGTCAAACAGGGCATCCTGTCCTTCTTTTTGAATGACATTATGTAAATCATTTTTAACCTTATTGACTACTTCTTCAATACGTCCGGGTTGGATTCGCCCATCTTGTACTAAGCTTTCTAAAGCTAAACGTGCTACCTCACGACGAATTGGATCAAATGAAGAAACAGTAATGACCTCAGGAGTATCATCGATAATTAAATCAACACCTGTTGCATTTTCAAAGGCGCGAATATTCCGTCCCTCACGGCCAATAATTCGACCCTTCATATCTTCATTAGGTAACATAACAATCGCTGCTGTATTCTGGGTAACGACATCCTGTGCCATTCTTGAAATTGCAAGCGAGATAATATTTGTTGCGATTTGATCAGCTCTTGCATGAGCTTGTTCTTCCTGATCTTTGATGTATGCAAGTGTTTCATGTTCAGTACGTTTCTCAACGATATCCATGAGTTCTCTTTTTGCATCATCGACTGATAAGGATGTAATTCTTTCTAATTCTTGAACTTGAACATCTAAATGACTGTTCAGTTTTTCTTCCATCTTATCTAGGCGTACTCGTTTTGAGTCAATTTCTTGTTGTTTTCTTTGAATTTCTTTCTCTTTATCGAGAATGTTTGCATCCCTAAAATCTAAGCTGTCTTCACGACGACTTAATTTGTTTTGGGCTTCTTGGACTGCATCCAATTGATTTTTCATTTCTCTTTCAGCTTCTAATTTAATTTCATATGATTTAGTTTTTGCTTCAAGAGTTGATTCTCTAACAATAGATTCTGCTTGGCTGTGGGCATCCTCTATTATTCTTTGAGATTCCTTTTTAGAACGTAAGACGTTCATTTTACCTAAAATTGCGTTAATAATGATTGTAACAAAAAAAACAAGTATACCAGTTAAGATGGCTAGCGTTAATTTATCCATATTTAAGCTCCCATCTTATATTAGTTTCCTAATAAGTATATTGTACTTTATTTAGCAAGTTTTCACAAGATATTTAAGGTATTCTTCTCTTAAAGCCTCATGTGCCCATAGCATTTAATTTTTCAATGATTTAATTCTTGTAAAGACTATAAAAAAAGTCATAGATTCTTTTCTACGACTTTGAAATTAATTAATTATGCTTTGCTGTCTACATTTTGTTTTGGAATAATATGTTCACGGATTCCAGCAGCAATAGTTTCAGTTATTTTTGGATTATCGATTAAGAAAGTACGAACCGCTTCTCTACCCTGTCCAATACGTTCTCCTTGATATGAATACCAAGAACCGCTTTTTTCGATCAAGTTAAAATCAACACCTAAGTCAATCACTTCACCTAAAAAGCTGATGCCTTTTCCATACTCAATTTCAACTGTAACAAATTTAAATGGTGGCGCTACTTTATTCTTCACAACGCGAATGTTAGCCTTATTACCCACAATATCTTGCCCTTGTTTGATTTGCTCAGAGCGACGAATATCCAGTCTTACAGAGGAATAAAATTTCAACGCACGACCCCCAGGTGTTGTTTCAGGATTTCCAAACATAACTCCGACTTTTTCACGAAGTTGGTTGATAAAGATCGCTGTTGTTTCACTTTTATTCATAGCTCCTGATAATTTACGCATCGCTTTGGACATCATACGGGCTTGACTTCCTACTTGGATATCGCCCATTTCTCCATCTAACTCTGCCTGAGGCACCAATGCAGCAACACTATCAATAACTACAAGATCAACAGCACCAGAGCGCACTAAAACTTCAACAATATCCAGTGCCTGCTCACCACTATCGGGTTGTGAAAGGATTAAGTTATCAATATCTACACCAAGATTTTTGGCGTAAAGGGGGTCTATGGCATTTTCAGCATCTATAAAAGCTGCACGACCACCTGCCTTTTGACACTCGGCTACAGCATGTAATGCAAGTGTAGTTTTACCACTGGATTCAGGACCAAATATTTCAATAATTCTTCCACGCGGATATCCACCTATACCTAAGGCAGCATCCAAGCTTAATGAACCAGAACTAATCGCATCCACATCGACATTTGCACGATCACCCAAACGCATGATAGATCCCTTACCAAACTGTTTTTCAATTTCCTTAAGGGTATCATTTAAAATTTTATCATCTTTACTATCTTGTTTTTTTGTCATAGTGACCTCCCATTAAAATTATGTGTTCTTTTATGATTCTCCTAATTCATTTGTAAAAAATGAACGGCTTTGCAAGACATAAGAGATACCACTTAATACTGACATCAATGTTGCAAACCATACCATGATGGATGCCATAGGAATATTTTGAAGTTCAAAGGGAATATTATTAAGTAATACAAGAATAATCGCAAGCATTTGGAAGACAGTTTTTGCTTTTCCTAAATAACCTGCTGCCATAACCATGCCTTTTTGTGCTAAAAGCATTCTTAGGGCATCCACAATGGTATCACGCCAAATCATAATAACAACTGCTACTACTGGAACTGCTCCTTCTGATGCGAATAAAATAAAAAGCGTATTGACAAGCATTTTATCAGCAATCGGATCCAAAAATTTTCCGAAGGTTGTAATCATGTTACGGGATCTTGCGATGTAACCATCTAAGAGATCTGTTAGTGATGCGATTGAGAACAGTACCAATACCGCAATACTTTTGTAAGTTAATACGACATGCCCTACTGATATATATCCTACCTCAAGACCAAACTGACTATATGGGAATATATATACCAATATTATAGTTGGGATTAAAGCAATTCTAAAAAGAGTTAATTTGTTAGCTAGATTCACGCTTCTGTACCATCCTTAATAAATTTAAAATATAACTTAACAACACCGGCACTATTTTGCACAGTATCATCCAAATCCACACGTTCATTATTGATATAAACTTCATTTCCTAACATTTTACCAAAATGAAACATGATTTCTTTATTTTCACTAGTTTTTTCTAAAACGATAATTTCTTCATCCTTTAAGTAAGTCTTGGAAACTGGCTCACTTAAAACGACATTGTTAACGGAGGCGGAAATCCATGTTGCAGGCGCTTTAAAAACAACCTTTATTTCCACAGACTCATCTTCTTGCCAGCCAACAATTTCATATTTGTTAGGATCTTGGGTCGCCTTTAGTTCGAATTTTGGAGTCTCAACCTTAGGAGGTGTCTCCTCTTCATCTTTTGGCTCTTCCGGTTTAACAATGAGGCCAGGTTTTTTTACAGGGTCTTCTTTAAACCATGTTGGGATGTACTTGGCACCCACATAAACAAGAATAAGAACAAAAATAACTGATGTGGTAATAAATGCGACAAAGGAGTAATCGATTTTCTTTTTCTTTTTTTTCTTTAAGGATTTTTTTTCTAATTTTTCCTCTTTTCGATTATTCTCATCAGCATGATTATTTCGATGTATAACCTCAATTTCTTGAGTGAAAGTATCTTGTGCTACTATCGCTTCAACATCACTTCTTAAAATTTCATAATCAATATCTAGTGCATTACAATAATATCGGATTACATAAGAAAAGTAGGATAAATCACGTTTAAAGAACTCAAGATTCCCATTTTCTATTGCATTAATTTGTGCTTTTGTAAATTTAGTTCTTTCAACAAGTTCATCAACAGTATAGCCTTTGTCTATACGACCTTGTTTCAGAGTTTTTGTTATATTTTCCAAGTTTTCACCTACTTTAGTAAATTATGCGTATTATTACATGTTGATTATACCATATGCAAGGCACAATACAACGCAGTTCATTTTAAAGTTAAAAAAAGCAAAATAATTTGCTTTTAGTGCATTGACACGCAATAAGCCATGTTCTGTTAATGATAATCATTTATCTACACCGTAGTGTCCAACGCATCCTTGAATTTGGATTTGTTGGTTCCCCTACCAATTTTGGGTTTCTCGCTTGTGGGGTTTACCCGTTCCACCCACTCTATTTCTAGAATGGCTCGTCTCTGTGGCACTTTCAAGATGCATACCATAGAAAACCTTAGGTACTTATCTGCCGTCATAGATGCCTCTATGCCTTATCTTATTTTTTCAATAAGCACAA
>CAZZFJ010000023.1:0-22423 GCA_964653415.1 uncultured Erysipelothrix sp.
GATTTGTACATCCTTAAGCGATCACTTATGTACATTCTTATATTATCATCTATAGTACCGCTTTATTTAGGAGTATTTTTGATTTTGATTGTGCTGTTTTAGTCAGTATTAAGTGGGTTATTTAAAGGTATTAGGTGATGGCATTTTGATGTCATTTGAAATGAGAGTTGTGATTTTACATGGAAAAACAGGTGTTTTTTGGGGTAAAACGTGTGTTTTTGAGGCTAAAAGTAGTGTAAATAGGGGTGGCAGTCGGTGTACCGATAGTTGAGAAAGCAAGGGTCTGAAGATTCTTGTTTTTTAAAAGCTACTGAAATCAGATTGATAATGCGTGAAAAGGGTATAAAAACAAAGTGATATAGTCTATAATAAGGGTACTGATTGAGAGGGAAAAAATGGATAATAAAATTCATGACATTGCGTCACAATTTAGATTCAAGGGGAGCTATAATTCAAAGAAACCATATGGTAGTGGCCATATTAATGATACTTTCAGACTATCATATTCTGAAGGAGATTATATTTTACAGAAAATTAATACAAACATATTCACAAAGCCCCAAGAACTGATGGATAATGTTGTTAAGGTTACAGATTTCTTAAAAGAAAAGATTAAGAGTCAAGGGGGCGATCCCACAAGAGAAACCCTATCCGTTGTTCTTACAAAAGATGGAAATAGTTTATATATGGATGATGAAGGTGGCGCATGGCGTGCCTATGACTTTGTACCTAACACAATTTCTTATGACTTAATTGAGAGTGCCAAAGACTTTAAGGCTAGTGGAGTTGCTTTTGGAAACTTCCAAAAACTGCTTGCAGATTTCCCAATTGAGACACTGCACTATACAATTGAAAACTTCCACCATACACCATCGCGTTTTGAAACATTTGTTAAAGCAGTTGAAGAAGATGTTGCTGGAAGAAAAGCATCCATTCAAAAAGAAATTGATTTTATCATGAATGAAAAGGACTTTGTTCATACCTTATGGAACCATCATAAAAATGGCGATTTACCCTTAAAGGTAACCCATAATGATACAAAACTAAATAATGTACTCTTTGATAAAACAACCAATAAAGCAATTTGCATTGTGGATTTAGATACTGTAATGCCAGGCTTTTCATTAGATGACTTTGGAGATTCCATTCGCTTTGGTGCCAGTACTGCACTTGAGGATGAGAAAGATCTTTCAAAGGTTAATTTTGATATTGCATTGTATGAATCTTATGTTGAAGGATTCCTCGAAGGTGCTGATGGCTCATTGAGTGATTTAGAAATTAGTCTTTTCCCAGTTGGGGCCAAAATGCTAACCTTAGAAACAGGTATTCGCTTTTTAACTGACTATCTACAAGGGGATGTTTATTTTAAAACAGCCTATGAGGACCATAATCTAGTTCGTGCCAATACACAATTGAAACTTGTGGCAGATATGAATGAAAAATGGGAAGAAATGAACGAAATCGCCCAAAAATATATTGCTTAAAAATTATTAATTGAACTGAAAAAGCTCCCGATACTTAGTGTATTAGGAGCTTTTTTGATTATAAGATTCGTTTCTTTTTTAAGTAATAGTAGATTAAAATCATCAATAACAGCATAATAGCAACCATGACATAGTAACCATAGACAAGGCGTATTCCTGGCATGTGTAAAAAATTCATACCGTATACACCAGAAAGAATGGTAACAGGAGCTACAAAGACTGTAATTGCGGTGAGTTTATTGATCGTTTTATTGGTTTTTTCATTAATAATACTATTATAAAGTAGCATTAGATGTTGGACATATTCAACTAAATACTTTGCGGTGTCATGGATATGAATGACGGTTCTAGAGAGATGGTGATTGTCATCTCGTATAATATCTTGGACCACAAAGCCCAAACGTCTTGTTTCTTTTTCAGCAATTAAGCAATCGCGCTTTATTGACGAAAGCAGATCCAAATTGATGCCATCTAATAAACCTAAAGAGATATCTGTTTCCAGTTGCATTATTTCATCTTCAAAAGTATAGAAACTGCTGTAAATATCCTCTAGGAGACCTTTTAGGAAAACACTTAGTAAGTCATCATCTAAAATCATCGCATCGACAACGGATGCATAGTGATCCATAATGATGGTTGTTTCTTGATTCTCACTGACGATTTGACATAGATGAGCTTTGAGCTTTAATGCATTTTGTGAAAAGGTGTAAAAACTGTATATTTTTTTTTGGTCCAGTAAGACTACAGGTCTGGGATTTCTGGTCGCTTTATCCAATAAGTCATAATTTAACTGTGATTGAGACATAATTTCACTTCTGTCAATGAAGCGGTATTGAGTACCATTGTTTTGAATTTCTTTCATCTTATATCACCTAAGCTCATTATAGGATTAAAATAGATAAAGTGCATCTAATATAAAAAAAATACTCGATATAACGAGTATTTTCTACTTATTTACCTTTAAAGAAGTCAAACTTAGCCATATCTTTACCAATACGTAAGCTGCCCTTTTTAATAAGTTTTTTTGCGTTAGCTTCTTCAAGCATCACTAAAGAATAGGTTTTAAATAGTTTAATGTCACCCACATCTGCAGGTTTTACATTGATTCCATGAACAATTCCTGTCGCAAGGTCTTTTGGACGTAAGCGATCATTTCTTCCCAGTGATACACGAACTTTTGTTTGTTGGTGGCCTTTTCTGGAAAGGGCTGGTTTTGATAGTTGTTCAATGGTTTCAAGTTCATCGCCATCTAAAACTTCTTTCATCAGTTTATTGGCAATTAAATATGAAATGCCAATATCATTGAGTTTGTTTCCAGATTCGTCGATTAGTTTTTCAACCAAAGCTACAGCCAGTGGATGTACTTCACCATCCAAGGCTTTTAGGATTTCGTCGCTTTGTCCCTGTACAATTTGCTTTTCAACATCTTCCTTTGTAGGTAATGCGCGTTCAGTAATCTCTGTTTGAGTCATGCGTTTGATTTGTTGGAGTTGTTGAAGTTGGTTTCTTGTGCTAGCTAGGGTAATTGAAATTCCAGATTTTCCAGCGCGTCCTGTTCTACCAATACGGTGAACATAGTATTCATTTGTTTGTGGTAAATCAAAGTTTACTACTAAATCAACATCATCAACATCAATTCCTCTTGCGGCAACATCAGTTGCGACAAGGTATTGTAGTTGTCCTTTTCTAAACTCATTGAGAACTCCAGTTCTAATATTTTGTGGAATATCTCCATGTAGTGCACTGGCACTAATATTTTTACCACGAAGAGTCTCTGCAATCTCATCTGTCATTTTTCGTGTGTTAGTAAAGATAATGGCGCGTGTTGGATTATAGTATTGTAATAAAACCATCAAGGCAGCACGTTTTTGACGCATGTTGACGTAGTAGAAGTATTGATCGATTTGTGGTTTTAAATCATTTTGAGTAATAACTGAAATTGTTTCAGGTGATTTTAAGAATTGCTTTGTAAGCTTCTTAATTTCATTGGGCATGGTTGCTGAGAATAGTGCCATTTGTTTGTCTTCAGGTGTTTTATCCAGGATGTTGACAATATCATCATAAAATCCCATATTAAGCATTTCATCAGCTTCATCAAGAACGACAAACTTTAAGTGTTTCATCATCAGTGTGCGACGTCTCATATGGTCTTGTAGGCGTCCTGGTGTTCCTACAACAATGTTTGCATCTTTAAGGGCTTTGATTTGTCGGGGCATAGAATCGCCACCATAGACTGTTGCAACGCGGATTCCGTCGATATACTTGCTGAGTTTTTGAATCTCAACTGCAATTTGCATAGCAAGTTCACGAGTTGGTGCCACAACGAGCATTTGGGGCACATTAGACTGTGCATCAATTTGCTCAATAGCAGGAATAGAGAAGGTTGCTGTTTTTCCAGAACCTGTTTGACTAAGTCCAATCACATCTCTTTTTTCAAGCATGATGGGAATTGCAAGTCTTTGAATTTCGGTAGGTGTTGTATAACCTAAATCCTCAATAGCGTGTAATATATTATTTGATAAATTTAAATCGGTAAATTTCATAGTATGTCTCCTTTTTGACAGTAAAAAGACAGTTTAAAGCCTGTCTTAAGCTTAAGTTTCATCCTTATTGTGAGGTTATCAGTTGTACTACATCATTGACATCCGTCATTCGCACAGATTCCCTCGCATAGAGATCCCTTAAGTATCTATCGCAAATTATTTTCCGTGCATACCACCCGCAGCAAAAGCTGCAATTAGCGTAGAAGTTTCCTACACCACAATATGTTCGATAGCCTTATAGTGCTATCTCAAACCTATGAAAGAATAAGCTTTATTGGCTCCTTTGTCAACTCCTTCACACTTATTTACCCATGTAAGCCCTTGTATCCATGAATATGTCTTAAGAAAGTATTAATTTTCATTCAATGATTACATTAGGGAGTGTTTTTTAATACTCCATGAGTGTATAATGGGTCTATTGTTATTAAGGAGTGTTTAATATCGAAACTTTAATTATAAATCCACTATCAAAATTTATTGGTGTCATTTTTATGTTTATGTTACGTATCGTACAAAATCATGGTTTAGCACTGATACTATTAAGTCTTGCAGTCAACATACTCTTATATCCTTTCTATTATTTAGCTGAAAAAGTTGAGAAAAAAGAAAAAGCAATCCAACTTAAGATGAAACCCAAAATCGATGAGTTTAAAAGCGTATATAAAGGGTATGAATTGTATCTTTATACCAACAACGTATATCGCATGCATCACTACCATCCAGCATATGCATTAAGAGGCTTGGTGAGTCTTTTAATTCAAATTCCTTTTTTTATGGGAGCGTATGCTTTTTTGTCAAACTATGCAGGTTTTGAGGGCGTGTCTTTCTTATTTATACACGATCTATCCCTTGCGGATGGATTATTGAAACTGGGTCAGTTAAACATTAATATTTTACCTTTTGTCATGACCTTCATTAATCTTTATTCGGGCTACTTATATACTCAAGGATCCAATAAAAGTGAGAAGATTACGATTGTTGTAATCGCTGCATTCTTTTTGGTCTTACTGTATAATTCGCCTGCCAGTCTTTTAATATACTGGACTTTTAATAATGTATTCAGTTTATTTAAAAATATTCTAAATACCTTTAATAGAAAAGAGGTGCTGTCTTATGAGTAAGTTTGCATATATTGATCCTGGAACAGGAAGTATGTTAATCTCTGCCTCAATCGCGATGGTCTCAGTTGCATTTTTCATGTTGAAGGGCTTTATCTATCGTCGATTTAAGATTGGTGGGGATAAAGGTGAACACGTTGATTTATCTTTTCAGTTTGGTTTAGTTTTCTATTCAGAAGGAAAGCAGTACTGGAATGTTTTTAGTCCCTTATTAAAAGAATGCAGTGCACGGGGTATTGAAGCCACGTATATGACAAGTGATAAAAATGACCCCGGCTTATTACAGGAACTTCCCCACATTAAAAGTATTTTTATTGGTTCCAATAAAGAGTCTTTCTACATCTTAAATCGTTTAAAAGCCGATATGGTTGTCATGACCACACCGGGTATTGATGTCTTAGAAATTAAGCGTAGTAAAAACGTTAAACACTATAGCCATATTGTTCATGCTCCAGGATGTATTGCTGGGTATAAGGCCTTTTCCTTAGATTATTATGACAGTGTTCTTTTAGCTGGAGATGGGGATATACCTGTTATTCGGGAGTTGGAAAGAAAAAGAAATCAAGAGCCCAAAAGAATAGAAGTCATCGGTCAAACATATTTAGATGTTTTAAGGGATAAAGTAAAATCATTAAAGATTGATGAGCCTTACTTCCACAACAATCGAAAAACAGTGCTAATCTCTCCTACGTGGAGTAATCATGGTTTACTCACAAAATATGGCGCTTCGATATTAGAATCATTAGAGAAAACACAAGAGTTCAATGTTATCATACGACCTCACCCACAATCTTTTATCTCTGAACAAGCCATGTTAAAAAATCTGATGGAACAGTTCCCAGAAAACGATTATCGTGTATGGGATCAAAGTGTGGAAAACTTATCTGCTATGTCCCAATCAGATATTATGCTCAGTGACTTTTCAGGCATCATTTTTGATTACTTCCTACTATTTAAACGTCCCATTATTAGTTTAAATGAGCATTATGAAAAAAGAGGGCGTGACGTTAGTGACTTGGATGATGATCCTTGGGATGTAAAAATGTTGTCCGTGATTGGTCAATCAATCACAGGTTCAGATATCCCTAAATTAGCGGATATTATCCATAATCATTTGGATGAAGATTTTACCTCAGTTGTTTTGGATGAAAAGACCTTACACACACTAGACAAATACCCTTATGAAGCCGCCAAACGCGGAGTTGACTTTATTGAGTCTGTCATGGAAAAAATGCCGGCTAAAGTTAAGGTAGAAAGTGCACCACACGCTACATCCAATGGAATTCTACAATTCTTTTTGTCATTAAGTTTAATGACTTCTTATATCTATATAGCTGCTAAAATTTTTCCTAAAAAAGGATTAAATCAAGCATTTCTTAATATGGTCTTACCCTATTCTGTAGCTTTACTCTTAGTAATCATGGTAGTCTTGGTTGTTGTTTCATGGAAACATCCTTTACAGTTTACGAAAACTAAAGAGAACCTATCCCTCAAAGACATGCTTTTTATTACCTTGCCTATGACCCCCATTGTGCAGTATGTATTATCCAATCAGGATATCATGAAATTTAAGGATAGTTTCATTGTACTTGCACTTTTTACCCTAATATCGCTTGTCTTTGTATGGATCATCCCTTGGGTCTTAAGTCCCATTATTTCAAAGAACTTAAACCTTGCATTATCAGCATCATTCTTCTACATTATTTTTAATATGGCAAGCTTTGGAAGAAATATGAATATGTACTTACTTGTTGTTATGTTAGTAGTACTGAGTCTTGTGATTTTCTTAATGCTTTATGTGGATAAAAAAAGTATCATGTTGAGCCTCATTGTTATTCTATTTTTGAGTAACAGTGGTTTTGCATTTGTGAAAGGCTTTGGTTCTATCAATGCATATGGTGCCTTAAACCCTAAAAATGGATTACGCTTTGATCATCTGACAAAAGGTTTAGAGATTCAAAGAAAACCCGATATATACTTGCTTACCTATGACTCCTACAGTAATGAAGAGACCATGATAGCGTATGGTTGGGATAATTCCGATCAAATGGAGTACTTATTGAATCAAGATTTCGCAATCTATGATGGTACATACTCAACGGGACTGTATTCCCTTTCTTCCATTGGAAAAATATTCAGTCCAGAGCCTGAGTTCTATAACCTCAAATCCCTTCGTACAATTGTTGCGGGAAACTCTGCTGGTTTTAAAGAATTAGAGAAACAGGGATACCATATGAGTATTATTTCTCAAAATGACTATATGCTAAAGGGGACACAATCACAATATGACTTTACTTTCCCAGAAGCAAAAAGTGCCATTGCGCCCTATAAGATCATTATTAAGGCAGTAGTAGAAGGTGAGTTTAGTTCAGAGGCAGAGTTTTCTAAGATTACATATGAAGACTACCTGATAGCCAACGACAAGCTTATCCAAAAGGAGCATGAGGGACCACGTTTTATCTATAAACATGGAAGTCGCCCTGGTCATACCCCTAATGTCGGATCGGTTGAAAGTGATGCCCTGGATCAATACCTCAGTCGACTTCAAGATGCAAACTTAGAAATGAGAAAAGATATTGAGAGTATTCGATCTCATGATAAGGATGCCATCATTGCGGTTTTAGGTGACCATGGCCCCTATCTAACCAAAGATGGTAAAGATTTATCAAAATATGATATTGGAGATATCACAAGACATGATGTTCAAGATCGTCTTGGAACATTTCTCGCGATTTCATGGCCGGAAAAAGCGTACTATAATCGTTATGATATTGAAACCGTTCAGGATTTATTCCCCAGTTTCTTAGCCTATATGTATCAAGAAGATAGTTTATTTGAACAAGCAAGAATGCCACGAAAATCCAGCAGTAAAACCTCAATGGGAGGTGTTGTAGTTAAGGATGGTGTCATTCAAGGGGGAAAAGATGATGGAAAAGATTTGTTTGAAGTAAAAGGAATTCGAGTGAAATAAAATTATGTTAAAAGGGATTGGAGTTCAGTGATGAATGCAATCCCTTTTTTGCGACAAAAAAATCCACATGAGGTGGATTGATTATGTTTAAATATTTATGGTGGAGCTGGCGGGAGTCGAACCCGCGTCCAAGCAACGTTCCACAAATAGACTTCTACAGTTTATTACATTTTTAAGGAATCAAACACTTCAAAATGCACAAAACATGATGTTTGATTTGCTCTAAGGTTTTCGTCCTAGCTTTTGAGCGAAGCCAAGCTTATTCTTTGTGTGTTAATGATACAGACAAACCAAAGACTAAATTCGATAAGTATCATGCTGCAAACGTATATTCGTTAATTAAGCAGCGAATGCGTAATTACTGTTTCCAGTTATTTTTTTGTTTGATGATTAGGTCATCAAGCCACTGCAATCTATTTCAAACTATCACCTGTCGAAACCATGACAGCCCCGCAAGAAGATTATACCATTATGTTATTTAAATATCCAGTTTCACGATGTTTAATCAAAGTAATGAAACAATCTGAAAACCATTGACAAAACTGAAAATGTTTCATAACATTAATGAAACAGGAGTCAAGATATGAGAGATACACTTAAAAAAGCATTCGTTATTACCAGTCCCATTATGGCAGGCTATATTTTCTTAGGAAGTGCTTTTGGGGTATTACTTCAAAGTCATGATTTCACTGTAGTTGTTGGTGTTTTGATGAGTCTTTTCATTTATTCAGGAGCAATGCAGTTTGCAGCAGTGCCTTTGCTAGTGAACCCTATTTCCCTTGTTCAAACCTTTATTTTAACGGTCTCTATTAGTGCGCGACACTTATTTTATGGCTTATCAATGATTCCCTATTTTAAAAATGCGGGCAAAAAGAAGTTGTACTTAATTTTTGCTTTGACAGATGAAAGCTATAGTCTTCTTCTCAATCATACAGATGATCAAGGCTTGATGTTTTTGATAGAGATGTTGAATCAGATGTATTGGATTATTGGCACATTAATAGGCATGTTTTTTGGCAATAGGATACCTTTCTCAATTGAAGGCATTGATTTTTCAATGACTGCACTCTTTCTGATAATTTTTATCGATAAGCTCTTAGATAAAGAGTATTATGCTCTATTTTCAGGCTTGATAATAGCCTTTGTATCACTACTCATATTTAAACAAGAATACTTTATTATTCCTAGTATGATCGGAATATTACTAGGTCTTTGGATCCAGGAGAAACGCATATGACATATTTATTAATTCTTACCATGAGTTTGGGGGTGATGGCAACTCGCTTTATCCCGTTTATCTTGTTGAAGGATAAAACAATACCACAAAAGTATGAGAATATTATGAATGCTATTCCCTATGCAACGATTAGTTTGCTGGTGGTGTATGCGATGAAGGATGTGAATATATCGAACTTTGTCCCTACTTTAATTGCGAGTTTAATCTGTATAATAACTTACATATATAAGAAAAATACAATTGTGAGTATCCTTCTTTCTACTTTGATATATATGATATTGATTCAAAATTTATAGGATAGGTGACATATGAGAACTGAAATAACAAAAGCACAGAGAATCGTCGTGAAGATTGGATCGTCTTCTTTAAGTGATATGCAAACCGAAGACATTGATTTTAATAAGATTAATCAACTCGCTAAGATTTTAACGCGTTTAAGAAAAGCGGGGAAAGAGATTGTCTTAGTAAGCTCTGGTGCACAGGCTGTGGGTAAACAGGTACTTGCTTTATCAGAGATTCCACAGTCGATGGGCAAAAAACAAGCACTTGCGGCTATTGGTCAGGCTAAACTGATGATGACATATTTAAATTATTTTTCTGGATACAATCAGAATATTGCTCAAATATTAATGACTAAAGAAACTATGAGTAAGGAAAGAACCCGAAATAATGCTCGTAATACTTTTAATGAACTTTTAGCGATGGGTATCATCCCTATTGTGAATGAAAATGATAGTGTGGCCACATATGAAATTGAGTTTGGGGATAATGATCATTTATCCTCCTTTGTAGTTTCCTTAATTGAAGCAGACTTACTCATTTTATTGTCTGATATTGATGGTTTGTACACTGATGATCCCAGTATCAATCAGGATGCGCAATTTATTCCCTATGTGGAAAAAGTTGAAGCCATTCATTTTGAAATGGGTAAAGAAAGTAGTTCTTCCACAATAGGTACCGGAGGGATGCGCGCAAAGATTGATGCGGCTCGCATTGCAAATGCATCTGGTGCCGCAATGGTATTGATGAGTGGTAAGGATGTTTCTAAAATTGAACATGTTTTAAAAGGTGAAGTGATAGGAACCTACTTTAAAGCAAATAAGTTGGAAGCCTTTGATATAAAGGACTTCATGTGAGGTATTTATGGATAGAATAGGAAATAATGCGAAAATTGCAGCGAGACAAGGAAATACACTTTCAAAAGAGTCTAAAAATAAGCTGCTCAAAACTTTACAAGAAAATTTAATCAAACACAAAGATGCTATATTAGAAGCCAACCTGAAAGACCTTGAACACGCAAAGAATTTATCAACAGCTCTTATAGATCGCTTAAAATTGGATGAAAAGCGCATTATGGCCATGGTTGAGGGTTTGGGTGAAGTCATTGATTTGGATGATCCTATCGGTCGTGTTTTAGAATCACGTACTTTAGATAATGGTATTTTGATGGAAAAAAAGACTGTGCCATTGGGGGTCATTGCGATTATTTATGAGTCAAGACCTAATGTAAGTATTGATGCATTTGGGCTGTGTTTTAAGGCGGGAAATGCCGTCATTTTAAAAGGTGGAAAAGAAGCTATTCATACAAATACTGTACTTGAAACTGTGGTTCGAAAGAGCTTAATTAAAAACCAATTAGATCCCAATTTTATTCAATTAATTAAAGATACTACACGACAATCAACTCTTGCCTTAATGAAGATGAATGATACGGTCGATGTTTTAATTCCAAGGGGATCTCAAGGATTAATTGAGGCGGTACTGAAAGAAAGTACCATTCCTGTGATTCAAACAGGAGCTGGAAATTGTCATATCTTTGTGGATAAAACAGCCAATCTAGATAAAGCTTTAAGCATTATAGAAAATGCTAAGATGCAACGCCCTGGTGTTTGTAATGCAGTGGAGTCCTTAGTTTTGCATCGAGCCGTTGCGCATCAATTTATTCCACTCCTTTTAGATAAACTTTCGAAAGTTCACTTTGTAGGGGATGATGCTTCTCAAAAAGTAGATAGCCGAATCTTTGCGGCTGCACCTGATGACTTCTATAAAGAGTATTTGGGATATGAACTTTCAATTAAAATTGTCGAGTCCCTTACAGAAGCAATTGAACATATTAATCAACATCATACGCAACACTCTGATGCGATCATAACAGAAGATATGGCTAATGCAGAGCTCTTTATCAATGCTGTGGATTCAGCTGCGGTATATGTTAATGCTTCAACTCGATTTACAGATGGGTTTGTTTTTGGTTTGGGTGCTGAAATTGGAATTAGTACTCAAAAACTCCATGCCCGAGGACCCATGGGACTCGATGCACTCACAAGTTATAAATACATTCTCAAAGGAAATGGACAGGTTCGTTAAGGACCTGTCCATTATTTTGTCTTATCTTTGTTTATAATTGCAAGTGCAGCTTCCTTTAGTATCGCATCAAAGTGCTGTTGGTCTAAAACATCTAATCCCGCTTGGGTGGTTCCTTTTTTAGAGGCCACTTTTTTGATAAGCTCCAAGGGAGAATCTTTACTTTGACTTAGATATTGTGCGCTTCCTATCATGGTGTGGGAAACAATTTCTAATGCTTGCGAAAAGGAGAAACCTTCATCTACTGCACTTTGTGCTAAGGTGTTTAAAAAACGATAAATTAAGGCAGGGCTGCTTCCTGCAAGCGCAATAAAGCCGCTCATTTGTTGTTCTTGGATTTTATAGGTTTTCCCTAAGTTTTGAAGTAGATTTAACATACTTGCTTCAAAAGATGACGAACTGTGATAGCTTGTGTAGGCGATGGTTCCTTGATTGATTGCAACATTTAGATTGGGCATGATTCGTATAATTTCCCGCTCGCCAAAAAGCGTTATTAACTGTGTAATATCCGTTTTAGCAGCCATTGATACAATCTTTTTATCTTTAAAATCCAGTTTAAGATGGCTTAAGTCTTCTGGTTTAACAGCGAGTATGACAATATCAACGCTGTCAATTAACTTTTGATTGTTGGATACAGCATGAAAGTGATATAGATTTGCTTTTTCATGAAGTATTTCTTGATTGCGCGTACTGACGTAAATCTTATTCATATCAAAGTTTTTTGAATTATAAAGACCTTGAATGATTGCAGAACTCATATTACCTAAACCAATGAAGCCGATTTTCATAGTAACCACCTCTTTTAAGTTTTATTATAAGTTACATTCTATTAAAGCACAACTCCAAAAGAAAACGACTTTTTTTAAAGTCGTTATTAAACCATTTCGTAGTTGGGTTCCTTTAATTTTGGATCCAGTGTGACGGATAAGTCATGGCCCTCAAAGAACCATGCATCTGCTCTTTCAACATAAAATGTAACACCATTTATAGTTGTACTTGCTTCAGGTCTTGTGGCTTTCATGACAGCTAATGCTATTGAAAATCCATTTTTTCCATAAACTTTTCCAAAAAATTTTAAACTGTCACCATCGGTTAAATCCATTTCTTTAATGTACCAATTAGCGGCTTCTTCTGTTATATTTAATTTCATTCACTTCACTCCTTGATATTAGTTTAGCATATAGAGAAAGTTTGTTGGTTAAAATGCTCTATATTTAGCCATCATTTCTTTGAAGAGTTCAGCTGATGTCGGAGGTGAGTAAGTAATCGCATTGGCACCCGCTTCAATCGTTTCTAAAATTGAGGCTCCGGTAGGTCCGCCTGTTGCGATGATGGGAATTTCTGGGTAGCGTTCACGAATGAAACGTACCACTTCTGGAGTTCTTGCGGCAGCTGAAACGTTAAGAATTGCTGCACCACTTTGAATGCGTCCATCGATATCTTGATTCTCGGAAGTGACGGTAATAATAATTGGAATCTCAAGTCTCATCTTCATGGAATGAATCAGTTCATTTTTTGAAGGGGAGTTTAGTACAACACCCATTGCACCTTGTTGTTCAGCATCTACTGCTAAAGAAAGGACACGTGCCCCTCGAGTGGTTCCGCCTCCAACTCCTGTAAATACTGGCACATCAGATGCCATAATAATGGAGTGGGTAATAATAGGCTGCGGGGTAAAAGGATAGACGGCCATCACCGCATCTGCGTTGGAATTTCTTACAATGGCTACATCGGTGGTAAAGATAATTGATTTAATTAAACGACCAAAGATCCTGATGCCATTTGCCTGCTCAATTTCTTTAGGCACATGGATAAAATTTGAACGTAAGTTTCCACTATACTCGGGTACTCTCATAGTACATCCTCCTTTTTATATAAGACGTTTTTCAAAGCCTCCATCGACCTTTAAGTTTTCATGGATAATCACAAAAGCCTTGGGGTCATGTTTTCTAATTAATTTTTTTATTCGGGGCACCTCATCTTGAGCAACAACAGAAATAAAAATCTCTGTGGGGGATCCTGTGTAAGAACCAAATCCTTGCCAGTGGGTTGCGCCACGAACCATTTCTGAATTGATAATGGATTTAATGTTTTGATTTTGTGTAAAGACCATGACACTGACTTCAATGTTGGAATGATGAAATTTGTCGATGGTAAATGCAAACATAGTAGAGTAAATCAGTGAATAAATTGCAGTTTCAAAGTCATAGAAAATGAAACAGTATAGGTAGATAAAGCTGTTTACTACAAGATATATTGCACCCACACTTCCCTTTTTTCTTTGTGATTGATAAATGCCAATGATATCAAGTCCACCAGCAGATCCACGCCCCTTAAAAGTTAAGGATATTCCCCAACCGCCAATAAATGCAGCTAATATTAAGGAAATAAATGTATCATGAACTAAGGGTGCATTGGGTATTGGAATAAATGACATTGATAAAGATTGTGCGACCATGGCACAAAGACTTAATGTCACAAAACTTTTGGACATTTTTTTAAAAGCGAATATAAATACAGGTAGATTGATCAAAAAAGTAATAACCCCAGAGAGCTTTATATTTTCATCCAATTTGAAAATTAATTTGACCCATTCACTAAGGATTTGTGCAATCCCGGTGAACCCCCCGTTATATAATCCCAAAGGCATTAAGATTAAGTTAATGGTGATACCAAAGATCATCCCCCCTACAATAACGTAGGCATAATTTTTTGTTTTCTGTTTCATGAGTTGATTATAACATGTGCAACTTATTTAAGGCTATCTTTAACGAACTTTTCATTTAATTTACCATAAATTTAATAATATAAAAATAAGGATAGATAAAGGGAAGAGAATCCTTAAATCTATCGTCTATTCTTGTTGAAAAATTCATAAGTAAAGGACTTTTAAGCTTAAACTGTGATAAACTACATAATATAGAAGGTGAAATTATGAAGATATTTAATACAAGAAGTTTAACACAACAACAAAGATTTTTCAGAGCGCTAGTTATTGGGTCCATTGGATCGATTGTTATTGGAATTGTGACCGGATATATCCGTTTGGCTATTGGTCGCTCAACAGGTTTTGAATTTTCATTTATAACCATCGGTGCTACTTATGTTTTAGCTATGTTAATTCAAAAGGTTGGTCGTGGAGTTCAACCCCGTTTTAGTATTCTAGGGGGAATTTTGGGCTTTGTGGTTGTATCTATTTCAAATGTACTCGCATGGGGACTGCCATTAATGGCTATTTTAATTCCTCAAGTACACTTTCAAATTTGGGCAACTTTCTTCACTGGGAGCTTTAATACATTGATCACACTCTTATATCAAGCAATTGCAATTTATGTAGCGTATAACTATTCAAGGATTATATAAATGAGTACAAGGGAAACAAAAGCCTATATTCATCTTGAACATTTAAAGCATAACTTAGAATATTACCAAAAGATGAGTCAAAAAGAAGTGTTTGCTGTTATTAAGGCCAATGCTTATGGACATGGTGATGTAAATGTTGCCAAATACTTGGAGAAACAAGGAGTCAATCTTTTTTGTGTTTCCTCATTGGATGAAGCATTACATTTGAAAGAGGCCGGTGTTACTAAAGATATTCTAATTTTTTCCTATGTAAACCCACATGCTATTTTGAAGTATAATGACCCTCAGTTTATTTTCACGATTGTATCAAAAGCATGGTTTGATGAAATATTATCTTTAGATTTAAAACCTCGTATGCATTTAAAGGTTAATACAGGGATGAATCGTGTGGGAGTCAAAAATAAAGAGGATATCCAGGATATCTTAAATAAAAGCCCAGTACCCATTGAAGGTATATACACGCATTACTCCAGTTCTGATAGTGATGCGCAAGAAACTCAGCGTCAGGATACCCTTTTTACCAGTCTTATTTTGGACTTAAACTACCCCTTCAAATGGATTCATGCTTCCAACACTCATGGTGTTCACTTAAAAAACCAAGCTTATAATGCAGTCCGTGTTGGCATTGGATTATATGGGTATGAAAAAAATGTCACCGTTTTAAAACCAGTTCTGACATTGTCCACTCAAATCATCCATATAGAACAACTTCATAAAGGAGAGTCTGTTGGATACAATCAAACGTATACTTTAGAAAAAGATAGTAAAATTGCGACACTTCCCATTGGATATGCAGATGGCTTTGATGTACGAAATAGACATGTCTTCATTCATGGAAAAGAATATCCGATTGTAGGAAAAATCTGTATGGACCAAACAATGGTCTTAATTGACGATTCAATTTCATTATTAGATGATGTTGAGATCATCTCTAAGAGTCGAGACTTTGATAGGATAGAAAAGGAAACCGGAATTATGCCTTATATTATCATGACAAGTTTATCTCCTAGGGTGACACGAATTTATTGTTAGAGCGCATCATATTTTATAAATGCTGATTTTTTTTTGAAATACCTTAAAATATCTTGATTAATTTCTAATTGGGCTTATCATAAAGTTATAAGAATTGGTTTAAAGATTTTTGTGAGTATTTAAGAAAGGAGAAGCAAGTGAAAATAAAGAAAATAGTGCTTGTAATGATGCTGGTGTTACTTTCTTCTTGTACAGTAAATGCTAAGCAAACTGATCTAGAGGCAAAGCTAGAAGCCCTAAAAAAAGAGAATCAAGTATTGAAAGATGAGATTGAAAGTTTAAACAATTTATCATCTGAAGATGAGTTTGATTCCTTTACCTTTAAAGATTTTGTCAAAATGAAAGTAATTGTTTTAGATAAACTTGAAGGCTATTTGATGGTTACTCTAGAAGATAGAGATCATAATACGCCTCTATTGATTTCTGTAGAAGAACAACATAATTTAGATAATTTTGTCATCAACGAAACTTATGATTTAAATGTCTATATTATCAATGTCATTGAAAATAATAAAACTCATATTCGATATGAATTTATTCTAGGCGATTAAAAACACAGCCCAACAAAGGCTGTGTTTTTTGTTTAACGAAGAGGTGAACTCTTATTATAGTCATATATATAAGGTGCAATCTTGGAGTCATTTAATAAAATTGATTGATAGTAATAACGACTCAAGGGATGCATTTCATTTTCGATGATTTCATGAATTCGAAGATTACACTCATCCACAATGGATGCTTCTATATCTTTTTCAATCATGAAGTCAAAGGTTAACTGTTTATAGATGTGTAAGAATAACTGTAAAGCGACGAGTTTCTCTTTTGGATGAGAGATGGAATCGAAATATTCAAATAAATCATCGATACTTCGACTAAAGGTCGCTAAAGTTGCATCGGTATTATAGATTTGAATGCGTAAGATGTGTCGGGTAATATTTTCTAAGAGTTGCTGATAACAGCGCATATTGGATAGAGTTGGGTAACTCATAAAGTCAAAGTCACGGGTATTTTCTGGTTTATAGGGTGTTTGGTGACGATTATAAGTAAGGCCATATTCTTGGTTTCGATAAAGCAAATAAAGTACGGCTGCTACATAGGGTTTGGTAAATGGACAAACATTACTGAATCCATCTTTTGAAACACGAGGCCATAGAATACTGTGTTCTTTATTGAAGGTAATTTCCACTTTATAAAAGTAGTCATCGAATACGAGCGCTTCAACATGAAGGTCATCTTTTTTAATAAGGGTTATTTTATTTTCGTTATAGAGTTCTTTTGCTTCAAATAGTGTCTTATGGTCAAAAAGATTCAATAAATCCATGTGCATCGTCCTCCTACGATTATAATAATCCCCCATTGGCTTATAATCAATAAATGTGCTTGTGCATTGTCTTTAGGGACGGATGATGAATGTGATATACTATGACTAGGTGATAAAATGGCAAGACAAGCAAGATCAAAACAACAATCTTCACTTTTCTCGATAAAGCAAAAAACAAGTCAAAAGCTATTTCGAGATCGACAAGATCGACAAGAATTTGTATCAATATTAAAAAATGCAAAAGCAGTATATGGTTTAGATATTTATGCATATTGTTTATTGGATGATGATGAGTTTTGGATTATTCTTAATGCAAAGCATCGGAGTATTGCATCAATTATGCAGTCTATAACCATCCAGTATGCATTGTATCGCAAAGATGTGGAGAAACTATTTTCAAATCGCTATCATTCAAAACCACTTTTTACAGTAGCGGATTTAGAGGCAGAAATTACAGAATTGAAATCTGATCCTCGCTATGCAAGTTGTAGTTATTGTTTTTACAGTACCGTAAAAAATACCCCTCTTCCGTTCATTTCTTTAACCAATGAGCCTGTAAATATTGCCCCAATTCACTTAACTAAGTTGAGTGATGACTCTTTTTTGAATATTGTAGCTGAGAAGGTCACTGAAGAAATCATGGGGGATGTGAGTTTACGTAATGCCCTAATTCAAGATATCTATGCAAGTTACAACGTAACACAAAAGCAATTGGCAGATTATTTTGATTTGTCATGTTCTGCGATATCAAAAATTATAAGACAGGGTGCATAAGTGTTGAATTCAACATGTGTCCCTACTATACTGTAACAGGAAGAGGTGATAAATATGGAGTTTAATATTTTTGCGACAACACAAGAAGTCAGCATTGATCCTAACATCCTATGGGATAGTGTTATTATCGGCGGTGGACCTGCTGGATATAATGCAGCTCTATATATGGTAAGAAAAGGGCTTAAACCCTTACTTCTCAATGGTAATCGTGGGGGTCAACTTGTGAATACCCAAGAAATTGAGAATTACTTAGGATTTGAAGAAATCAGTGGTACTAATTTAGTGGATAAGTTCCATAACCATACAGCAAAATTAAATGTTGATATGTTAGAGGGCACCTTCGTAGAAAAACTGGAAAAAATAAATAATACTTTTGAATTATTATTATCAACCGGAGAAACAATCCAATCGAAAACTGTTATTTTAGCAACAGGTGGAGAACATCGTACCTTAAATGTTGAGGGTGAAGATGTCTTAAACGCTAAAGGCGTTTCCTACTGTGCAATCTGTGATGCTCCCTTCTTTAAAGCAAAAGATGTGGTTATTGTTGGGGGTGGTGATTCTGCCGTTGAAGCTGCAATAGATGTAGCAAAATGGGCAAATCATGTTCATGTTGTACATCGTTCTGTTTGGAGAGCTGAAAAAATTCTTCTAGATAAAATGATGGCTACAGAAAATGTCACTTATGAACTGGGTTCAACCATTGAGAAAATTGGTGGAGAAAATAGAGTTGAGTATGTTGATATTTACAACAAAGAAACAAACAAAACAACTAGAAGAAATACACAAGGCGTCTTTATTGAGATTGGACAAGATCCTAGAGTTGAACTTGTAAAAGATTTAGTTGATTTAAATGATAGCAATGAAATCATTGTTAATAAGTATAAAAGCACCAATATCCCAGGTCTTTATGCCGCAGGGGATGTTACGGATACACCATTCAAGCAAATTATTACCGCCGCATCAGATGGCGCTATCGCTGCACTAAGTGCCAGCAACTATATCACAAAAATGGAGGAGAATTAAAATGAGTAAATTTTTAAATGATGATGTAAGAAAAATGTTAGGTGAAATCCTAAATGAAATGCAAGATGAAGTTCAAGTAAAACTGTATGTGGACAGCATGGAATGTGACACATGTAAAGAAACACACCAACTTCTTGATGAAATGACAGAAGTCAATGATAAAATTAAATATGAACTTATTGATGTCAATGGAGATGCCAGTGTTGGCGCTATTCATGGTATCAAAATGTATCCAACCATCGTTGTCTTGGATAAAGATGGTAATGATAAAGGAGTCCGTTTTAACGGAATTCCTGCAGGTCATGAAATTAATGCACTTCTTGCAGCACTCGTTGATATGTCTGGAAAACCATTGGATCTAGATGAAAAAACCATTGAAGCAATTAAAGCAATTGATACAGAAACAGACATAAAAGTCTTTGTAACACTCACTTGCCCACACTGTTCAGGTGCTGTAACCAAAGCACATCGTATTGCGATGCTTAATCCATACGTTAAAGCGAGCATGGTTGAGGCTCAAACTTTTAATCAACTATCAGCACAACACAATGTGTCATCCGTTCCAAAAATTGTAATCAATGATTCTATTGATTTTGTTGGAAACCAACCTATGGATGTTTTCCTTGAGAACATTCAGAAAGCAGCATAATGCTGAGCTTTCTAAAAGAGCAACTACAAACTAAGAAGATACAAAAAGAGGGAATCTTATTCTTTCTTTTCTTCTTATTTATTTTTACTTTAGTTGACTCTTTCAATATGAGTTATAGTGACATGGCACAAACCTATAGCAAGAGTCTTGTGGGGATTAATATATTTTTAAATATTATTATGTCCTTAGGAACATCATTTCTTATGATTTTAAGTTCCGTTATGCTTAAAATTAAAGCCATTGAACCTAAGGGAACCAACATGGGCATCTTTTCTATTTTCTTTGCGGTACTAACTTATGGATGTACACCTTGTGTAATTGCCTTATTCGCAAATTTTGGGATTACTTTTTCAGTGATTGCCTTACCCTTTGCAGGACTTCCTTATAAGTTCATAACCTTAGGACTCATTCTTATTGGGATCGTATGGTCTTTATATGATATAAACCGTGGGGCATGTAAGGTGAAATTTAAATAACTCCTAAACAAAGACCGAGTATAGACTGGGTCTTTTTTCATTGTTTGGTTATAATAAGATAAAGGAAGTGATTTTGATGCTACAACTCATCCCCGCACAAGATGCTAAAGAAAAGTGGATACAAGATTATAAAGAGTCATTTAATAACGCGAGTTTTCCAGGGGGAGCAGGCTTATCAGAATACGAAAGTATAGATGCATGGAAGCAGGATATACAAAGTAATGCCACCCTACCTGAGAATTCAACAGGAAAAGTACGATCTACTACATTTTTCTTAATGGAAGCAGATATACTAATCGGAATGGTGGATATTCGCCATTTTCTAAATGACTATTTACTGAAGTATGGTGGCAATATAGGATATTCAGTACGCAAGGAATATAGAAATAAAGGGTATGCAAAAACAATGTTGAAACTAGCGCTACAAAAGTGCGAGACTTATGGCATTGATAAAGTCCTCATAACATGTGACAACGACAATATTGCCTCTTCAAAAGTGATTGAAGCTTGTGGTGGAATTTTAGAGAATATTATCCGGAATGATACATTAGGTCTTTTAAGACGTTATTGGATATCACTGAGATAAATAAAGGGGGTGCTTCAAGCACTCTTTTTCAATCTTCTTAAAATCCTCTAGACATTTCATTATTAAAAAGGCATAATGCTATAGGAAAGAGAGGTCTCAATATGTCAAAACATATGGATATGCTAAATGCAGATATAAAGAAAGTGCTTCTAGCATTGTCTTTACCTATAATTGCTTCAAATTTTGTACAAACTGCCTTTGGTTTGATTGATATGATATGGGTGGGACGTTTAGGTGCCAATGCTATTTCAGCAGTAGGTACGGCCAGCTTTTATACAAATTTAGCCACCGGGGTTTCAACCTTGATTGTGATTGGGACAGGGGTACGGGTTGCGCAAAGCTTAGGAGCCCAAAAAGAAACTGAAGCTAAAGTTTATACAAAAAATTCTCTAATAATGGCTTTAGTTCTCTCGCTAATATTTTCAATGGGTTTTTTCATATTTTCAGAGCGTTTAATTGGCTTCTTTAACATGGATAACCCCCAAGTTGAATTAATGGCAAATCAATATCTTAGACATGCACTTATAGGGATTCCTTTTTTATTTTTTACTTCCATTATTACTACGATTTTAACCTCATATGGAAATACAAAAATAACCTTTAAAGCCAATACAATAGGCCTTGTTTTAAATATATTTTTAGACCCTATCATGATTTTTGGTTGGTTTGGATTTCCTGCACTGGGGGTTATTGGTGCAGCATGGGCTACCACAATATCACGTGTTTTAACGCTGATAATTCTATTATATTATTCTTATAGTGAAGTTATAGATAGCTTCAAAGAGAAGATTCACTTTGAAAAAATTAAAGATGTTATTAAAATATCCTGGCCAGCAACCGCGCAATCACTCATTTTTACCATGATCTCCATGGTCATAGCAAAACTGGTGATAGAGTTTGGAACAGATGCTATCGCAACACAAAAAATAGGAATTCAAATTGAATCTATTACCTGGGTAACCATAGGGGGACTGCAAGGTGCTATCTCCGCTTTTGTAGGGCAAAACTTAGGTGGACAAAAGTTAGACCGAATTGAAGAAGGATACAATTATGGTTTAAAGCTTGTCAGTATCTTTGGTATCATCGTAACCACTATATTCTTATTGTTTCCAAAACCGATTTTCTCTATCTTTATTACCGATCCCAAGGTCATTGATATGGGAGTTGGATACATGGTCGCTATAGCATTTTCGCAAACGTTTATGTGTTTTGAAATGCTTTCTGTTGGTGCTTTTAATGGCTTGGGCAAAACATATGCCCCACCCATTGTTTCTATCTTTTTTACAGCCATGCGCATTCCACTTGCGATGCTGTTGACTCCAAGTTTGGGACTTTCAGGTATCTGGTGGTCGATCTCAATCACATCTATCTTTAAGGGTGTTAGCTTAGTTATTTGGTATAAAATGACCATGAAAAAAGAACTGGCACTGATTAGCTAAAATATGAAGCACTTTCAATTTACGATTTGGAAGTGCTTTT
>CAZZFJ010000024.1:0-21608 GCA_964653415.1 uncultured Erysipelothrix sp.
ATTGAGCGTGATCTTAAGTGAATATATGGACCAGTTTTTAGAGCAAGCACCAATAAAAAAGGTGAAAGCCAAGGGTCATAAGATTTTATCCAAACTGTACGCTATTGAAAATGACAAGTATTTCTTAGACTCTTATATTTCAAGAAGTCATCCTATCAACAACATGGTCTTGTTGACAAACCCTGCAACACCTCAAGATACCCGTCCGGTAATCCCTTTTGTATTTAAGGAGTTGGTGAAACGCAGTGATGAAGTGATGCTCCAAACACCGTATATCACAGCTCACAAAGAAACTTTAGAACTCTTGCGAATGCCTAAAAAAATCACCTTACTTACAAACTCTGTTTCCTCCAGTACCAACTTTCCTGCTTTCTCAAATTATTACTTTAATAAAAAGAAATTTACGGATACTGAAATTGATATCTTTGAATACCAATCCACAGGAAAGGCTTCCTTACATACCAAAGCCTATATCTTTGATAACTATGTATCTGTAGGATCTTTCAATTTAGATGATCGCAGTTTCTTTATTAATACGGAAATGATGTTGTTGGTGGACTCAGAAGCGTTTAAGGATGAACTTATCAAAAGTATGACTGAAGATCTTAAAGCTTCCTACCAAGTCTCAGGCGAAAAAAAAGAGATTGGCCTGGATATGCCCATCCCTGTTTCTTCATTTAAAAAAGCATTAATGTGGTTTAGTGGTATCTTTTCCACACTCTTTAGATTCTTAATATAGAAAAAGTCCCGCTTGGGACTTTTATTATATTCTTTCAATAAAATTTAAGATTTGATTTAATACAATTCCAAAGATTGCTGCTAAGCTCATACCACTGAGTGCTACTGCTGATGTAATTTGGATGGAAGCTCCACCTAAACCAATCACAAGCATAGATGCAACGATAACTAAGTTTTTGATGTCACTTAAATCTGTTTTATCTTGAATGAGTACCTTAACACCATTGGATGCAATTAAACCATAGAGAATCACGGTCATACCGCCAATGACAGCCCATGGAATACTGGAAATAAAGGCTTGAACATAACCTAAGAATCCCAATCCAATTGCTATAATAGCTGCTAAACCAATAACATAAACAGAACCTACACGGGTCATAGCTACAACGCCGGTATTTTCTCCATAAGTTGTATTAGCAGGACCACCCAGTGCTGCTGAGACAAAGGTTGCTACCCCATCACCTAAAATAGTTCTGTGGAGACCAGGTTCCTCTAGAAAATCACGATCCACCACTTCACCCAAGACGATATGGTCGCCAATATGTTCTGCAATCGTAACCAGCGCTAAAGGTGCAAAGGCTGCAATGGCACTAAAATCAAGACTATAAGTTCCCACAAACATGAAGTTTGGAACTTGGAAGAATGAATAACCTGCAAAGACTTCTTTTAAATTTACAATTCCAAAGGCTACTGAGGTTGCATACCCTACAATAATTGCGACTAAGAAAGGTACAATTTGGAAGAATCCTTTTCCCTTCATTGAAACAATCACAACACTGAAGAAGGTAACTAAGGCAATCACTGGAACTTTCCAGTTGGCCCCGGCTACTCCCAAGTATTTTCCTTGTTCTAGTAAAACTTCAATTCCCATCAGTCCTGTTTCTTTAACTGCAGTTGGAGCCAGTGATAAACCAATGATCATAATCATGGGTCCAACAACAACTGGTGGTAGTAATTTTTTAATCCAACCAGATCCTGTAAAACTAATGATAAATGCAATCGCAACATAGATAATACCAACAACCATTAAGCCAGTATAAGCACTCGCTGCGCCCCCAGTTGATGCGATGGCAGCTGTAATACTTCCAATATAAGCAAAGCTACTTCCTAAGTAAATTGGAACCTTACCTTTAGTACATAGAATATAAATTAGGGTTCCAATACCACTGGCTGTTAAAGACACTCCAACATCCAAGCCCGTTAAAATTGGGACTAATACTGTAGCTCCAAACATCGCAAATACATGCTGGATACTCAACACAAACCATTCTAGTTTAGTACTTGGTTTCTCGTGAATATCAATGCGTAAAAATTTCTCTTTCATATACCCTCCTTGAGTAAGGTTCCTTATAAAAAAAGACGCAGTATGCGCCTTTAAATGATGGGTATGCTAAAATATTTGCTTACCTTGTTGTGCTCTCTGTCACAACTTAAAGGACCGTACTGGAACTAGTTTAACACAAAGAAAAACTTTTGTGAAGTCCTATTATTTATCTTTATGAATTTCTTGCACAAGCTGACTATTCATAATAAACTATACTGAAAGGAGTGACCCCATGAAAATTGCAATTATTGGAAATGGAATGATTGGTGCAACCTGTGCATACTATCTATCTCAAAAAAAAGAGTTTGAAATTGACCTTTATGATGATAACTTTTTATCTGGCACCCAAGCAGCTGTTGGTATTGTTGCACCTTGGGTAACCCAAAGACGCAATAAAGCTTGGTATCATCTTGTCAAAGAAGGAGCTGATTTTTATACCCAGCTCATCAATGACCTACAAAACTCAAGCTTTAAGGAAGATACTGGAGTCTTAATTATTCACCCCAGCCAACATGATAAACTTTTAAACCTAGCCTATACACGCCTAAAAGAATCACCCATCATGAAATCTGTCGTCCCCATGACTTCTCATCCAAACATTCCCCAAGACTTCAAGTTTGAAAAAGGCTTTTTTATTGAAGGAGCCTTTAGAATAGATGGTAAACAGTACCTAAAAGTCTTAGATAAAATGACTCCGGATGTTCATAAAATCAACGCTACTGCGAATCTGAAAGATATCCTTGACCTAAATTATGACAAAGTCCTTTTAGCATGTGGTGGCCGTACCCAAGATATTTTGAATGATATTCATATTAAACTGGACCATAGTGCACAAAAAGGGATGCTACTTGAATTTCCATACCCTAAGAACCAATCACCCATTATCATGCCACAGGGAGAAATTGACTTTCTCTTTAAGGAAACAAGCCTCATAATTGGCGCAAGCCATGAAAAAGAATATATGGATACCAATTTTGATCCAAAAGTTTTTGAATCCTTAGTTGCAGCAGCCCAAAAATATATGCCCATAAATACAAATGATTACACATACCGAATTGGACTTCGATCTTTTAATTCAAAGAATCTGCCATTCTTCGGAAATTTCCAAACCCATCCTAACTTATACTGTGCTGCAGGACTGGGATCTAGTGGTTTAAGTAGCGGTCCTTATATTGGATATCTACTCGCGCAACACTTCATTCACAACATCCCTCTTGACCCGCAATATTCAGTCAACCAATTTGTAAAGTAAGTCCTTGACTTAATCATTGGAAGCTACATAGAAAAATTATGATCACATCACTACTCTTCAAGGTTTAAGTTTCTCAAAGCCATACATCATTAATACAGCTACCATAGACCCTATAAGAATAACGAATATGTATAAAATTGGTTTACCAACCCACATGACACTCAAAAGTCCACCAAAAGGGATTAAAGAACTGATACTAAAAACATCTATTAAAATAGCACTGAGACTGCTTCCCAAGATTAAACTTAGAAGTGTAGACTTCGGATTTCTTGAAAGAAAGTAAAGAATTCCTTCTGGTAAACACAGAATAACATTACTGAAGCTTATGGTTTTTTCTTCTTTCGAAGACTTTCTTGAAAAAACAAACACCGAAAGGAAAATTCCTAAAACAAACACCATAGTCGAGGCCAGATATGCTGCATTCCATGCAGCATTTTGTGTAATTGACTGTGCCAAAAGAATATCACTGGGCACTTTTCCAAGGTTCAAAAGTATGACAAATGGCATCATAAAAAACGAATGGGCTGTTAACGCATAGAGTTTATCAATCATCATCTTGATGGGTGGGTTGATAACACTCATCATAAGACCCATAACTAAAATCCCAAATATTGGAATCCATAAGTCTTGAGAGAGCGATGTCACGACTTGAGACTTTTCTTTTACCTTTTTAATAATATAGCCAGACAGATACCCTGCAATCACTGCAGCCAGAAACCCACTATTAGCCTGACTTACAAGTGCCCCAGATACTAATCCTGTTATAAAACCAAAGGGTCCTGCCAAACTATATGCTATAAAGGCTGAGAATACAGGATTAAATAGGTTATAGATACTGACTCCAAGCGTATTAAAAAAGGCTGAAAGTTTATGATAACTTCCTAAGTTTTCTAAAGATCCATGAGGAACTTTCAAAATCACATCCATTAGAAACGATAGTGCTATTAATACTGCACCCCCAAGTATTAGGGGAAAGCTGTGTTTTACAGCTTGAGTAAAGGGGGATGTTTTTGGTGAAACAGTTTCAAAAGCCTGATTTAAAAGCAGATCAGCTGATTGAATGGCTTTGGAAGTGGTTGTTTGTATCAAATGTTTCTCTTTGAAATAGGATAAGTCTATTGAGATATCCCCTACAAGAATGACCTTGTCGATTTTTTTCAAGCTCTCTAAATCCAAATTATCAGCACTGGTAATCTTTAGCTTGTAGCCTTTTGTCTTGGCAGAGGATAAAAACTTTGATGACAGTGTATCATAATTATAAGGATCATTTACAATTACTAGGATATCAAAATCCTCGGAAGCCTTGGTACTATCAGATGAGAAGATAGCCATAATATCATCGGGACTTTGTGCTTGATTCAAGCTTTTGATGACTTCTTTTTTCATGAGGCGTGTTGAAAGTGATGCAAGTATTTCTAGGTGTTTATGATCTTCTTCAATAGGACTTGCAATTAGGAAAAAGTGATGGACTTTCTGACCATCAACACTATCAAATTCTAAACCCGTGTCACTTTTTCCATATACAATCACAGGTTCAAGAACAAATTCACTCATACCGTGGGGAATTGCGATTCCATGTCCAATGCCTGTTGAGCTAAGTTTTTCACGTGACATCACTCGTTTGGTGAATCTTGCTTGATCTTTGGGGTTAATGATTCCAGCTTTGACAATAGGACGTACCAAGCTTTCCACTATTTCTGTTTTGGTACCTTCCCTTAAGTTCATGATGATTAAGTCTTGTCTTATAACATCTTTAAGATCCATGATATTCTCCTATCTTCACATTATTTATTAAGGCTTCAATATCGTTTTGTGTGGCGATATGTTCTGTATAGGCGGTTGCACTGGAGGCTGCAACTGAAAATGCATACGCTTTTTCTATATCCTTTTCTTTTTGGTAGGCGTAAATAAAAGCGCCTATCATGGTGTCACCGGCTCCAACTGAGTTCACAAGTTTTCCTTGTGGTGTCTGAGCTTGATACACTTTATCTTGTGTTATGAGATAGGATCCTTGATTTCCCATAGAGATTATGCAATTTTGTGCCCCCAGTTGTACTAGTTTTTTGCCATAGTAAAGAATGGATTCTTGATTTGTGATGTTGACTTCAAAGATTGCTTCCAGTTCTTTAAGGTTGGGCTTAATCAAAAAAGGATGATAAGGACATATTTCTAGCAAAATTTTTGAGGCAATATCAAACACTAGATGGCAGTGTTGCATCTTTTTAGCTACATCAAGGTACCATGATGTTTTCATATTTGCAGCTAAACTTCCTGTTATTATAAGAAAATCTTGAGCTTCGATATCTTGAAGTTGGTTTTCTAGATTCAAAAGTTCTTCACTTGTGATTGGATTGCCTCTTGCATTAATTTCTGTTTCCATATCGCTATTAATTTTAATGTTAATTCGAGAATCGGCTTCTGTAGAAATCATGTTGTTTTGAATATAGGGATAGGCGTTTAATTTCTGATTGATGATATTTCCTATATTTCCCCCAACAAAACCTAAAAGCTGTGTTTTTGTATTTAAATTGTTAAGTAAAACTGAAACATTGATACCTTTTCCCCCTATTTGCATAAACTCTTTTACACTACGGTTAGTTTCCCCCACTTTGAAACTATCCACTTTCAAATGGTAGTCAAGGGATGGATTTAGTGAGAGTACATAAATCATGGAATATCCTCATTTCTTTTTGATCAAAAATGATGTTCTTTTAAAAAAGAAACTATCATAGTTCAAAACTATTATACACCAAAAGAAGCAGCTATAATAAAAAAAGCCTGATAGACAGGCTTCGATATTATTGCGCTGGAAGAACTTGTGCTAATTTGGGTTTTACAATCATGACGACTATAAAACTCACTATAAGTGTTCCAATCATATAAGGGGCATTGTAAATCATTGAGCCGATAATAATTTCTTTCATCGTATCTGCTCCTGGAAAGAATAATGCTCCTGATGCTGTAGATGCTAAAAATCTAAGAACATTACTTACAACAACACCCACGGGTAGTGATACTGTTTTTACTTTAATATCCTTAAAGAAGACTGCAAGTGCATAAACTCCATATCCCACAAAGTAATCTAACAACAGTTGTAGTGCATTAACAAATGTTGGGGGTTTAATCACTGCAAATCGAATCAGCAAGGAACTGATGATTACAATGAAGGATTTAGTAAATCCTAAGTGATACGAAGCTAGAATCAATGGAATAACTGCCAAGTTTACTTTTCCACCTAAGGATGCCTGTAAAATGGGCACATACATCATCAATAGTTCTAGTACTGCAAACAAAGCGACATACATCGCCATATAAACGAGATCTCTGGTTCTCTTCATAAAAAAACACCTCCACATACGAAGGCGCAAGGAAAATGAAAACTCCCTACGCTAGCGTTACCTAGATCAGGTGATAAGGGTATATACTTTCGTACGTCTCAACCAATAAGGTTCCCCTGTTCACATTTTAAGTAAACACTACTCAAAGTTAAAAGTCAACCAAGATACAAGTTTACTGATAGTTTTAAAAAAGAATGATTCCAATCACTCCTGATAAGAGTAAGATACCCATGGTATCTACTTTAAAATACCAAGCAAGGCTTAAAATGATACTGAAGGGTACTAACCTAAAGGCATCAAACTGAGCAGATGGCACCAGCAACATTTGAAATATAGTCACTGTCACCAACATAATAAGTGCTGTTGAACTGATGCGTAAAGATTTCAATAGTGAATCCCAGTATGTCTTGGACTGGGCATTTTTATATGAATGATAAATACCTACAGTTAAACTCACCCCTATAATAGCGGCTGCAGTGTATGTTGAACCATAGTATCCAGCTTCTTTAGCTGAAAAGTCCTACATATAGGAACTCATGCCAAAGTTATTAATAAGGTCATGATATCACCCACTTATTCCAGTATTCAAGAGCAAAAACTGCCAGTAGATTGAAGATAAGGATTAGCACTACATGTACTTGAAATACAAAGTATATAAGAATCGATAACACTAATAAATATACTGCAACTTTTTGATCACGAAGATACAGTCCCACAATCATATCTTTAACAAGAATGACCATAATGACAGCAACTCCGATTTCTAAACCCTTAAAAAATACTCTGTATTAGAGCAAGACTCATCACACGTTCATATAGAATCCTAATCAGTGAAATAATAAAAATTGGGGGTAAGATACTTGCAATAAAGACGACAAACATCATACTTAATCCCCCAATCTCATAGGCAACACCTGTGGATAAAGAGCAGATCCTGGAGATGATTGGGCAATGGCTGCTAAATCTTGCAAAGCTGCCTCACTGAGGATGTCTTTTTCATGTATCAGTTTTTTCTTAACATAGGGATTGTAATGTAACCACCACCAAAACTAACAAATACCAGTCCAATAGTGAACCAGAACATTTCCCAGTGGCTTATTTTTTTCATGTACTATCCCTTTATATTTTCTTTAAGTATTCAGACTTTACGTAAAGTGTACCCATTCCATCGACTTTACATAAAACATTCTCATCAAAATCTTGACGAAGGCGAATATTTTTAATCGTTGTATTTTGCTTTAAAGTTGAAGCTCCTTTGATTTTTAAATCTTTGATCACCACAACACTATCCCCTTCATTTAAGATGTTTCCATGAACATCTTTTATCAAGCTTTCATCCATACTGTTTTCATTCCATTCATGATGACACATTGGGCAAACAAAAAGACCTGAATCTTCATAAGTATATTCTGCTTTACATTTTGGACAATTGGGTAAACTCATATTAATATCCTCCTTATATTATGCTCTAAAAGTATAAGGGGTATTCGTTTACTTTTCAACCTTATGCCATTGAGCATCACTTTTTAAAAAGTTTAGCGCCTAAAAAGGATCGCTTGAATTCTTGTACTAGTAATTTTAAAATAAGGCGATTACTGCAAAGTATAAAACAGGCACAAAGATAGCTGGGAGCATATTGCCCACTTTGATTTTCTTAATTTCTAAGATATTAATTGCTATAGCAATAATCAAAATGCCTCCAATAGCACTCATCTCAGTTATTAATGCTGGAACAAACCAGTGTGCCAACAAACCCGCAAGTAGAGTCAGTGAGCCCTGGTAAATAAATACCGCAAGAGCAGAAAATAAAACCCCAACTCCTAAAGTTGAAGCGAAAATAATTGAAGATATGCCATCCAACATTGATTTAGCAAAAAGGGTGTCATGTTGATTGTGAATCCCTGATTCCAATGCACCTACAATGGCCATGGCCCCTACACAAAAAATAAGTGAAGTACTCACAAATGCAACCGCAATATTAGAAGTAGACCCGCCGACTTTTGATTGAAGAAATTGACCCAATGATTCAAGCTTTGCCTCAATCTTAAGTAAAGACCCCAGAAAGCTTCCAATCACAACCGAAGCGATGACTAAAATCATATTTTGTGTTTCGAGTGCATTGGATATGCCAATCACTAAAATCACTAAAGCCATCCCTTGCATGATGGTTTCTTGGTAGGATTTATTTAGGCCTCTGTTGATCAAAAGTCCTACCGTACCTCCGGCTAATATAGCCAGTGTATTCACAACTGTACCTAACATAAACACGCTCCTTTTAGCTATTATATCAAAAGCGAAAAGTATAACCAAGAGTCAATTTTCTTTTAGTATTGCACAACATGAAGTACAATGGAAATAGGAGGAATGTATATGACCAGTATTAATTTTCGTGATAAAGTGCTACAAGTTGAAGGAAATACTCCCCAAGTGGGAAGTGAAGCACCGCGCTTCTCTTTACAAGATATTGAGGGAAAGACATTCAACAATGAAACGATTTTGGGTAAGAAAACCATCATTTCTGTTTTCCCCGATATCAATACCTCTGTTTGTGATTTACAAACAAGACATGCTTACAAGTTATTTAAAGACCGAGATGATGTCAACATTCTCAATGTTTCCAATAACTCAGCCGAAGATTTGAAAAAATGGTGCTTGTTAAAGGATATCGATATGACAATGTTAGTCGATCCAGATAAAACTTTTGCGCTTGCCTATGGAATTTGGCTACCAGAAATTAAGAAACTGGCGCGTTCAATTTTTGTGATTGATGAAAAAGGGACACTTGTCTATTATGAACTTGTCGCTCAACTCACCCATGAACCTGATTTTGAAAAGGTTCTTACATATCTTTAAAAATTAAAGTCACTTCGGTGACTTTTTTGTGTTATGATATCTTCAATAAAGGGGGTGTTATCTTGATAAAACTAAATGACTCTCATCGTGAAGACTTCTTAAAGTGTGTGATGAAAAATCCTACACTCAACTTGTTTTTCATTGGGGATTATGATGCTTATGGTTTTGATGATGATGGTTGTCAATACTATGGTATTTACCGTAAGGGTGAAATGGAAGTCTGTATCTTGCACTTTAGGGACTCCATTCATCTGAGTGGAAACTACTTAAATGCCGAAGAAAAGAAAAACTTCTATGATTTCTTTAAAGAAAAGAAAGCTACCATTTTTAACACCAGTCAAAACTTTGAAGATATTATCAATGATTTCCCATTTGAATCCAATCGTGATGACTGTTTACTCAGTGTCTATCAAGACAGTTACGAACCTAAGTTGTCTGATAGTACTGTTGAGCTTTTACACGCACACGATTATGATGAATTCTTTGCGGTTAGAAGTGATATTTTCAGTACCATGGATGGGCTTGAAGACTTTAAAAAACAACATCAAGAAAAAACAAGCATTTCCTACTGTGTCAAAGAAAATGGTAAAATTGTATCCATCGCAACAGTCACTGCCATTACAAATGATGCAGCAATGATTGTGGGAGTGGGAACTTTAGAAGCGTTTCGTCAAAAGGGTTATGCTAAGAAATGTGTTCAAACATTAATCAATGATATGATGAAAGACAATCGTAAAACTGTGCTTTTTTATACCAATCCTGTTGCAGGTGCAATGTATCATAAGCTAGGTTTTGTAGATCAAGAACCCTACTACATGCTCAAGACTGTTTAACACAGTCTTTTTTAATGTTAAAGACTACAAAGATGGGTCTATTTTTGTTAGAGTTAAAGGGATAGGAGATGAAATATGATAAATGTAGGAATTATAGGCTATGGAAACTTAGGTAAAGGGGTCCAACAAGCTATTTCAAAACAAAAAGATATGGCACTCTTTGGGATTTTTTCAAAACGTGATCCACAATCCATTGATGCATTAGGGGCCAAAGTATTCGCTTTTGATGATATCTTAAACTATAAAGAAGAAATTGATGTATTAATACACTGTGGAAGTTCAGAGTTTGACTTGGTAGATCAAACACCCCAACTTGTCCAAAATTTTAATATTGTAGACAGCTTTGATCAACACGCGATTATTAATCAACACATCGCTAAGACTCACAAGTATGCTAAAGATAAGACTGCAATTGTTTCAGTAGGATGGGATCCTGGCTTCTTTAGCGTCAACAAACTCATGATGGATGCTATCTTGCCTGATGGTGAAACTCAAGGATTCTTTGGGCCTGGAATTTCTCAAGGACCTTCCAATGCAGCAAGTCATGTTAAGGGCGTTAAAATGGCACGTAATTATGCCTACCCCAATACTGATAATATTGAGAAGTATCGAAACTTTGAGAAAACAGATGCCTCACAAAATATGTCAAAAGTATGTTATGTAGTACCAGAAGATGGTGCTGATATAGATGCAATCAAAAAAGATATCTTAGCTATTAGTCATTACTTTACGGGTACAAAGCTTGAGTTCATCGATGAAGCTACCATGAAAAAAGAGCACAGTCATTGGGCTCAAAATGGACGCTATATTCGTCGCGGTCATACTTCAGATGAAAGTAAGCATGTCATTGACATCTCTTTAAAACTTGATTCCAATCCGGAGTTTACTGCCGCAAACCTGGTAATGTATGCAAGAGCATGTGTTAAAATGAACCAACGCAATGAAACTGGTGCCTTTAGTGCTTTAGATGTAAGACCAGTTGATTTATCTTCTAAATCAAGAGATGTATTAATTCTAGAAATGTTATAAAAGGGACGCACTTTACTAAAGTGCATCCCTTTTTTCTATAATGATAAGCCAACTTTCTTGATTAGACCCATAAATAATTCTTTTTCTTCATCACTCAAAGGACTAAAAATCTCAGAATGAACCAAAATATGTTGGGGAAAGATTTCATCAAAGAAAACCTGTCCCTTATTTGTTAACTGAACAGAGCTGCTTCTTCGATCCTTTTTACATGGGACTCTTTCAACATAACCTTCTTGTTCTAACTGATTGACTACATAAGTAATGGAGCCACTGGGAATATTTAAGATCTCAGATATTTTTTGTACATTATGACTTCCCTTACTATAGAGAAGTTCAAGTACTTGAAAATTTTCTACTGATATATCATAGCTTTTAATGTCTTGGTGCAATCTTTTCATAATGGCTTGAGTTGCTTTATTCCAAATTCTAAATAATCTTAAGTCATGATTGTTTTGCATCATTTGCTCCTTTATTAAATTATCATTCACTACGTAATGCTTCTACCGGATCTTTTTTAGCGGCAGAAGATGAAGGGATTAAGCCTGCGATAAAGGCTAAGAACATTGATATCGCAATTAAAATTAGTGCAGCATTTAGCTCTAAATGGGCAATATTAGGGATGTTGAAGTGTTTTAACACTAAGGCACTTGCGATAAGTGACATCATATAGGTAATGCTAATACCCATCATTCCTGCCACAAATCCAACAATCAAAGTCTCAGCATTGAACACACGACGTATATCTTTCTTCGAAGCTCCAATGGCTCTTAAAATTCCAATTTCCTTAATTCTTTCTAACACGGATACATAGGTGATCACTCCAATCATAATTGAAGATACCACTAAGGAAATTGCGACAAAGGCAATTAAAGCATAAGAAATGGTATCAATAATCGTCGTTACAGAAGACATCATCGCACCGACTAAGTCGCTGTATTTTACCACTTTTTCTTCTTGGTTAATTTGAGTCATTGTGTCATTATAGTTGTTTAAAAACTGAATGACATTTTCTTTGGTGCTAAAGTCCTTTGGATAGAGATTAATTGCTGTTGGATCTTCTAAGTCGCGATACCCCATCATTTTTAAGTTAGAGGTACTATCACTGGTAGCTTGTGTTGATAAAGAACGCATTAAGTTGAAGAAACCTTCTTCATCCATGTTAAACTCAAAGGCATTCATGAACGCTTTGGAATCAATAGACACCGCATTATTAAATGAGGCAGGTAAATCTTGCATCATCTTTGTCATGGCTTGCGTAATTTGGGTTTCAATGGAAGCAGCAATACTTTCAAAGGCAGTGGACATTGAATCCATGATGACTTGATTGATTGCTTCATTTATGTTTAAGTCTGAACTGATAATCGACAAGGCTTCATCAATTTGTGCTTTGATTTCTGGAGATTCCAGATAGTTTCTAAAGCTTTCCATCATCGCATCAACACTGTCAAAATCCGTAGGATCAAAGGATTCAAAATACTGACTCATGATGCTCTCAAATATCCGGCTGACTTGCTCAACGGGGACAGATAATTGATTGGCTATTTGTTGAGCAATTATTTCAAAGTCAAAACTGGGTAGTTCTATACTATCAAAATTGATATCCATTTGACTCATATCTAACTGTAAAGCAGAAGAGTCAAACTTGAAGGCGGATTGTAATTTTCTTTCATCTACCTTCATAAAGTTACTGAACTGGAAGGCTTCACTAAAAGAAGCACTCCCATTTTCATCAAATGCTTTATTGGTAAAGACATTGATATCAGGATTATTTATTTGCGCTTGAACAATATCATAGCTCGCTGCTTTTTCAATTAACTCTGTCACAAGATTCTCTGTATAGTAAATTCCTGAGCTTAGCATGGGTGTTTTTGTAGCATCATTGGCTTTTACAATCCCAACAATTTCCAAATCCATTGCTTCTTCAATAATTTTTTCCATATACTGAGCATCTTTTGAATTATCAACCCATACTTCAAATTGCTCATCATAGCTGAATTTTTCTGCAGGATTAATGACTTTAAACTTTTTACCCAAAATATCATCATAGGTAATATCTTGGTGTTCTGTGTTTAAGGAGCTAACCTCTTCACCTGCTGCCAACTTATCAAACATGTCCATCAATTCTTGGCGATCTTTTAATCCTAAAGAGTACATCGTGAAATCACTCATCATCCCATTATCCATTAAAACGACAATCGCTTCATTGGATGCTTGGGGCCAATGACCCTTCACAACATCATATTGCGCTTCAAAAAGCTTGGCATCTCCAGGCAGATTGCTGAATGATTGCATGCCCATTTCTGTGGCGCCACCCATAATCATTTCCACCCCTTCAGGAGGCCCCATACCAAAGCTTGAGAATATGGTGTCAGGATTGACTTTTGCGGTTTTAAAGGGCTCGTTTTCTAAATATATTTCAGGGCTAATACCATATTTGTATTGAATGCTTTTAACATAAGGTTCAATTTTATCGGGATTTTCAGCCATATATTTCTTAAGTGATTTCAAATCGTTTTTATTTTGATGAGAAAACATAGTTGATATGGAGTTAATGACAGAAACAGAGTCTTCACCCTCACCTTTGGATAAAAGGCCGTCGCCTCCCATCATATAAGCGGTTATATCAATACCTGAGGTATCAATAGATAAGGGGTAAGCACTCATAGTTTCTTGTTCAATACCTTCAATATATAAGTTAATTCCACTGGCTAAGGCTAAAATCGCTGCGATTCCAATGATACCAATAGAACCAGCAAGTGATGTAATAAAAGTTCTGGTTTTTTTAGTCATCAGATTGGATACTGATAGTGCTAAAGCGGTGAAAAATGACATATTGGTTTTCTTAACTTTATTTTCTTTTTTTAATTGTGTTTGTGCATCATAAGGATTGCTATCGGAAATGACTTCTCCATCCTTCAGTTCAATAATACGGTTGGTATACTCTTGTGCAAGTTCTGGATTATGTGTCACCATAATAACCAATCGATCTTTTGCAATTTCTTGAAGTAATGCCATAACTTGAGAGGAGGTTTGAGAATCCAGTGCTCCTGTTGGTTCGTCAGCTAAGACAATTTCTGGATTGTTTATCAGTGCCCGAGCAATCGCTACTCGTTGCATTTGTCCGCCTGACATTTGTGTTGGAAGCTTGTGAATGTGGTCTATTAAACCCACTGCATCAAGTGCTTCAATGGCGCGTGTTTTTCTTTCCTTTTTAGAAACACCTGAGAGTGTTAAAGCTAACTCAACGTTAGACAAAACTGTTTGGTGTGGAATCAAATTATAGGATTGAAACACAAAACCCACACGATTGTTGCGATAGGTATCCCATGATGATTCGTGATAGTCAGTTGTTGAAACACCATCAATGATGAGGTCTCCTGAATCATATTGATCAAGTCCTCCAATGATATTTAGCATGGTTGTTTTTCCAGAACCTGAGGCACCTAAAATAGAAGCAAACTCATTTTCTCTAAATGAGAGTGAAACTCCATTTAAAGCGTTTTGCACAAAGCCTTTGGTTCGATATGATTTTCGTATGTCTACAAGTTTAAGCATGCTATCACCTTCTATTTTTTCATTATACGCAAATATCACTTGTTATTCTATGGACATAATCAAAAACAATAAGTGTTCGTATGTGAATTTACTGGAATAAATCCATAATTTCATCTTTGGATAAATTCGCAAAACTACCGGTACTACCTTCAATGAAGGTATCTGAAAGCGTCTTTTTATGTGCCTGCATTTTGAGTATTTTCTCCTCAATTGAATCCTTCATGATGAGTTTATATACCTGTACATCTTCTGTTTGACCGATACGGTGCGTTCTATCTGTAGCTTGATTTTCTGCAGATACATTCCACCAAGGGTCAAAGTGAATCACATTTTGTGCCGAGGTTAAATTTAAACCCACACCAGCTGCCTTCAAGGACATTAAGAATACCTGTGAGTCGTCTTCTTGAAAGGATGCTACTCGCTCTTTTCGTTTTTCTTTATTGGTTGATCCCGTTAAGACATGATACTTAATATTTCGTTTTTGTAGTTCTATTTCTAGAAGTTCTAAAATAGAGGTAAAAGAAGAGAATATAAGGGTCTTTTCACCGGCTTCAACGATACTATCAATTATCTCAAGGGCACCTTTCATCTTCGATGAAACAGCCGTAATATTATCATATAGCAAACGCGGATCACAGCATAACTGTCTCAGTTCACCTAATATCTTTAAGATGGAGAGTTTGTTGGGATTATCCATTCCCAAAATTTCACTTACAGCAGCACTTCCTTGAGCTAATTTAGCTAAGTATAGGTTTTGTTCTTCTTCGTTAAAGGAAAAGCTAATAATTTTTTCTGTTTTTTCAGGTAGATCTTTTAATACTTCCTTTTTAGTACGTCTTAAAATAAAGGGTTCAATCAGATTTCTTAATCGTACTTGTACCATTTCATCCTGGTCAATCACAATGGGACGTTCATATTGACTTCTAAATGCTGAGTAGCTATAGAGATAGCCTGGCATTAAAAAATCAAAGATACTCCATAACTCAGACAGCCTATTTTCAATGGGGGTTCCACTTAAGGCAATTTTACTTTTTCCTTGGAGTTTCTTTACGGAAATTGCCGCTTGAGTATTATGGTTTTTAATATACTGTGCTTCATCAATCACAATGGTATCAAATTGATGAGCATCATAGTTATCAATATCTGATTTTAAGTAGTCATAGGTTGTGATGATTAAATCATAATCACTTAAATTCTCAATATCTTTAAGTCTTTGAGCTTTTGTACCATAGATACATTTGTAACTGAGATTGGAGTCGAACTTCTGAAGTTCATCTGCCCAGTTGAATAAAAGTGAGGCTGGACAGATGACAATGGATGGTTGATCTGTTTTTCGACTTTCCAAAGCTGCAATAACTTGAATTGTTTTACCCAGTCCCATATCATCTGCAAGGATGCCATTAAAACCGTATTCTGATAATAAACTTAGCCACTTTACACCATAACTTTGGTATTCTTTGAGGATGGGTTTATATTTTTCACTAATTTGAATGTTATGAATTTTATCTTCTTTAAACTGATGATTGAAGTGAAGTAAGGTTTTATCTAAATGAGCAGTAATCGCTTCGTAGTTTTCAGTATTACTTTCGATTTGAAAACTTCTAAAAAGCGGAAGACTTTGAACTTCTACAATTTCTTTGGGCTTTAGCTGCAGTGTTTGCATGAGATTGTCTAACTCTTCCATGTCTTTAGATGCTAGATTAATGACTTCACCACTATTGAGGCGATGATAACTTTTCTTACGACGATACATTGAGAGTAGTTCTGATAAATCTTGTTTACTGACCTGTAGACTATCAATATCAACTTCTAGTAGGTTATTATTGATGGATATACCCACTTGAATTTTGAGTTGTGTGGGACGATTGATTGTTTTTAAGGATTCACTCGCATAGACATCACAAAACTGATGTAAATATTTGAGTCCTTTCTCTAAAAAATCGAAAGTCTTGTCTTCATATAGTGACATTTCAATTTGATTTTTCTCATTAAGTGTTCCCAGTGCCATCATTGTATCTTTTAGTAACATGGCATTTTGATTGTAGTAAGGTAAATGTTTATCATCAAATCCTTGAAGTTTTCCAACATTAGCAACTTCTAAGTGCATATTCGCCAATAATTTCTCATTTTCCACATCTAAGTAAAGCTCAATGGCTTCTATTTCATTGGTTTGAATTGTATAGTCTCGTTTCACACTGAAATCATCTTTTAGATAGACTTCAATCATGTCTAAACCTTTTTTATCTACCACCATGTACCCTTCTTCATAAATGTGTTTCATGATGGTTTGAATTTGAGGGTTGAGTGCGCGATAGCGAATGAAGTCTTTTTGAAATATTTCATAGAAATATTTTTCTGAAATAATCAAGTCCATATCAAAACCGTTATTAAGCATGTAGGTATCATCATCCACCTTATCAATAATGAGATGGGATTCAATAAGCTCATCTTTTAAATGTATATTAATACGATCTGCGCTTTGTTTTAAAAGCAGATCATATAACAAATCAAATTGTTCTTTTTGAATGGTGATGTAGCGGGATGCACTTCGATTAGCGAGAAGCTTTCTTAGCGGTTCAAAACTTAATCGTGTCATATCATCAAAGGCATCTTCATGATGATTTAGTGTTAAGTACTTTCCGTACTCAACAGTCTTTTCCTGGGCAATATCACTAAAGAACGTTTCAATATTCTTAATAACATACATCCGGTCATCCCCAATTTTTAACCCCAATCGGTAGAAATCTTGTTCTATATATCCTGAGTGATAAGTATATTCATACTCGCGTTCATGAATCAGTTCAAACTCTAGATGATATTGCTTTGTACCTAATGTCTTTAGAATACCTTTTTGGTTCATGACTTGAAAGCTATCTAACACTAAATCTGAACTCGCTTTTTTCTTGTCATAGTATCGATCGGTTTTGGAGGCGGTACTGGTTGGGGTATGATAGTAGTTTTCTTTATTCTTTTTGAAAGCATCAAAATTAAAACTGGAGTCAAAAGGACCGTAGTCTAGATATAAATATAAGGCTACTAAAACATGGCCACATACATTTTCTTTTTCGTGATATTTACAGCCACAAGTTGTGCTATGAATTGCATCTTTTACAATACGGATGCCACAGGTGCTCAGTTTACCAAATGATGAAAAAGTCGCATACAAATCAACTCCATTGGATCGATCTTCAACTGCGTAGTAAACAAGGCTATCTAAATTTTTATAGTGTTCATTGGCCCAATTTAAGTTTGACTTTGACTGGGTTAAACTTTCAATGTCATGTAAGTTCATAGGTATCCTCCTTAATGTATTATTATAACAAAATTTAGAAGGATAAGCGCCTAAAAAAATAAAAAGTTATAAAGCAGTGCTTTATAACTCTAAGTGTATTTTTAATTATCTTCTTTCTTTTGCGCAAGAACAGCAGCCACAACGATGAATCCTTTGAAGGCTTCTCTTAAAAATGGTGGGACGCCTACTAAGTTGAGCAGGTTATTCATAACTGCAATAGTTAGGGTTCCTAAAACGGTTCCTTTAATGGTCCCCTTACCCCCTGACATACTGGTTCCACCCACAATTACCGCAGCAATTGCATCCATTTCATATCCGGTACCTGCATTTGCAAAGTCCATTGAACCAATTCTTGAAACTTGAAGAATGGCTACAATACCCACAAGTAATCCCATTAAAGTATAGACTAGGGTGCGTACGCGATTGACATTTATTCCAGAAAGTTTTGCGGCTCTTTCATTGGAACCGATGGCATAGACCCTACGTCCAAATGTTGTTTTAGTAGCAACATAATGCAGGATAACTGCGATGATAATCCAGTAAATAATGGGTAGTAGATAGCGGTCAAATATTTTATAGTTTGCGATATTTAGAAATTCAACAGGCACCATGGGTGATTGTGCTTGCATAAAGTGTTGGGTGACACTTCTTAGAACTTTCATGGTTCCTAAGGTTGCAATGAAAGGAGGAATCTTACCTTTTGTGATAAGCGTACCCGTGAAAGTTCCTAAAAGTGTTGCGACAATGAGTGCGACAATAATTCCAATTAAGAAAGCTGGAATCCCTGTAATACCCATTCCTTTTAAAAATCCGTGTGGACCATTATCAATAATAACCATCAAGGTTGCACTCACTGCAACCATGGTGGATCCAACCGCCAATTCAATCCCACCTGAGATAATAACAAAGGTCATTCCTAAAGCAATAATTCCAATGTTGGCATTGTTTCTAAGAATATTAAACCAGTTAGTTGTCCAAGCAGTAAACCAAGCAGTGATGGATGGATAATCAAATCCTAAAGCAATGGTTTGAAACACCACCATGACAAGAAGTGCAATTAATGTACTGAATAATGGGTTCTCTTTCCATAATTTGGTAAAACTAAGTTCATGTTTTTTCATTTTTATACCTCTTCCATATGAACTTCTAGCATCTGACCTCCGGTTGCTAGATACATAATGTCATTTTCATTCATTGTTTTGCCTTTACATTCCCCTTTAACCTCACCATGGTACATAACCAAGCTGCGATCACATATACGAATGATTTCATTGACCTCATTGGATAGGACAATGATAGCGACACCTTCTTTTGCGAGTGCATGAATAATGTCATAGATTTCTTCTTTGGATCCAACATCCACACCTTGGGTTGGATTATCTAGAATGAGTAATTCTGGTTTATTTAAAAGCCATTTTAAGAGTACAATTTTTTGTTGGTTTCCACCCGACAAGCTATTAATCATATCGGTATGATGTCCCATCTTTACCTGTAATCTTTCTTTTTCTTGATCAAAAGCTTTTGTTTGTGCTTTCTTATTGATGAGTTTTCGCTTATTGACATATTCATCTATTGAAATAATGGTTCCATTATCTAGGATATCTAAGTCTTTGATAATGCCATTTTCTTTTCGATTTCGCGGGAGATAACCAATATTATATTTTAGAGCATCTTCAATCCTAGAAATTTTAACTTGCTGTCCTTTGACATAAATGGCACCCGTATAGTGGGGCATATCTCCAAAGATAGTTAAAAATAGTTCACTACGTCCATCGCCCATAAGGCCCGTTACGCCAAGTATTTCTCCTTTTTTAACTGAGAAATTAACATCTCTAAAGTCTTTCTCATTGCTTAGATTTTCTACTCTTAAGACTTCTTCACCATACTGAATATCACGCGTTAAGACTTCATCACGTACATCATGGCCTACCATGTGTCGGGCAAGTTCTCTTTCGCTTGTATCTTTGACTTCGCCTGTTTTAACCATTTTACCATTTCTTAAAACTGAAAAACGGTCACACACTGCCATAACTTCTTCAAGTTTATGGGATATGAAGATAATTCCTACCTTATTTTTTCTTAAGGTATCCATCATCTGAAAGATGCGCTCAATCTCCGCCCCAGTTAATGAGGTTGTCGGTTCATCCATTATTATATATTGTGCATCTTGCATCATGGCTTTTGAAATTTCTATAATTTGTTTATAAGATGCATCTAAGGAACCTACCAATAGATTAGGATCTAAATCTACTTCAAGTCGGTCAAATATTTCCTTCGTTTTTTCACGCATCGCTTTCATATCTGGAACCAGTTTGTTCTTCATGATTTCATTACCTAAAAACATATTTTCAAAAATAGGTAAGTCATTGACTAAGTTTAACTCTTGGTGGATAAAGGCTATCCCTGCATCAATTGAATCTGAGGGTTTGGTGAAATGCATATTGGTATCATCTAAACTTAATTCTCCACTATTGGCAGGTAAAACCCCACCTAAAATATTCATTAATGTTGATTTCCCTGCTCCATTTTCTCCTAACAGGGCTAGTATCTCTCCTTTATGCAAAGTTAAATTTACATCATCCAATACTAAGTTACTACCAAACATTTTGGTAATGTTCTTCATTTCTATCATTTTATCGACCCCTTTATTTTTTTAAAAAGGGCTAAAGCAAGCTATAGCCCTTTGAATCATTCTTTAATTAATATGGTGATTTTTCATCTAAGAATTCTGTATAATTTTCTCTATCTACAATTTGTGTAGGAATAGTTAAAACTTCTTCTACAGTTTCACCTTTTAGTAATTTAAGAGCTGCGGTAACGGCATCTTTAACCATGGCTGGGCTATAAAGTGCTGATGAAATCCAAATATTTTCATTTTCTGGCATCATTTTGAAGTACTCTTGGCTACCACCACCACCGGTGATTGCTTTGATATCTGTTCTTCCTGCTTCTTTGATAGCTTGTAAGGCTCCAATGGATGTTTCATCGTCAAGTGAGAATACTGCATCAATTTTTGGAATTGCTGATAAGAATTCAGCCATATCTTTTAAACCATCTTCGCGTGAGAATACAGCGGACGAACGTGAGATAATTTCAATATTAGGTGCAATTTCAGCCATTCTTTCTTCGAAACCTTCTTTACGTAAACGGTTTACAGAACCTGATGATGGAACTTCGATCATAAGAACTGTACCTTCGGTACCAATCTTATCAACGATGTAATCTGCGCCCTTAACTCCCATACCTTTGTTATCACCTGTAACTCGGTATACACCATCTACTGCAATTTCGATGTCGAAGTTTACAACTTTAATTCCTGCATCAACTACTTCTTTAATTGGTACTTCCATACCTTCCCATTGAGGGAATGCTACGATAGCTTCTGCGCCCCATG
>CAZZFJ010000025.1:0-19793 GCA_964653415.1 uncultured Erysipelothrix sp.
AGAAAAGACCTTAAAGGTCTTTTTCATTTATATTGACAAACTTCTATATAGATTATATTCTATGTGTAGGTGGTAATATGATAAAAGAAAAAGAGTTAGTACTCTATTTTAAAGCGCTCAATGATGAAACAAGACTCAAAATTATTCAAATGCTCGCTCAAGAAAATTTATGTGCTTGCCATATCTTAAAACATTTCAATTTTACACAACCCACACTGTCCTACCATATGAAGATACTTGTAGATAGTCAATTGGTATATAGTCAAAAAGATGGTAACTGGACGCGATATATCTTAAATCAAGCCTTGTTTGAAGAAGTGGGTATATATTTTAATCAAATTGCTTCTTATACTGCAGTCGATCGTAACGTAGATGTATGTTAAGAAAGAAAGTTGATATCCTACATGGACCCATTAAAACTGTCTTATTAACCTTAGCAACTCCCATCATTCTCAGTAATTTTATTCAAACACTGTTAGGGATCGTAGATATGATTTGGATTGGAAAACTAGGAGGTGAGGCGGTAAGTGCCATTGGTACTGCAGGGTTTTACATTAACTTAGCGAATGCTTTGACTACTTTAGTTGCGGTAGGGACGGGAATAAAGGTGGCTCATGCGATTGGTGAGAACAACATAAAGAAGCGTGATAGCTATATTATTAATGGTGTTGTGATGTCTTTTGTTCTGTCTTTATTGTTTGTTGGTATTGTCTTTCTTTTTACAGATGCTCTTATAGCTTTTTATGGAATGAATCATCCCGCAATAGAAGCAATGGCAAAATCCTATTTAAGAACCAGTTTAATTGGGGTTCCTTTTCTTTTTTTAGTGACGATTCTAATAACAATTTTGACAAGTTTCGGTGAAACAAAAACGACATTTAAGGCCAACTCAATCGGGTTAATCTTTAATATTATAGTCGACCCTCTTTTTATCTTCGGATTTGGCATCATCCCCAAAATGGGTGTTAATGGTGCTGCTCTTGCTACCAATTTAGCGCGTATATTGATCTTTTTAGTTTTAGTTTTAAACCTAAATGTAGAAATCAAAGAAAGTTTAAAAACGAAGTTGAACTATAAACGTATGCTTGAGGTTATTAAAATGAGTCTTCCTGTAACGATTCAAAGAATGACCTTTATCTACATATCCATGGTTATGGCTAAAATAATTGTAAGTTTTGGAACCGATTATATTGCGGTACAGAAAATTGGAGTTCAGATTGAATCCATTAGTTATGTAAGTATTGGGGGACTACAGGGGGCCTTTGCGGCCTTTGTTGGTCAAAACTATGGCAGTCAAAATTTCAAAAGAATTCAAAAGGCTTACCATGAAGCACTCAAGATGGTGTTTGTATTTGCCTTAATTGTGAGTGCAATGTTTATTCTATTTCCCCAAGAAATCTTTAGAATCTTTATTCAGGATGAAGCAATTATTCAAGGTGGGATCCAGTATATGCAAGCAATTGGATTCTCTCAATTGTTTATGTGTATTGAGCTACTTACAGTAGGAGCTTTTAATGGAGTTGGGAAAACCTATATCCCTCCAATTAGCTCAATAATACTCACACTTGCTCGGATTCCTTTAGCCCTGATGCTGTCTTCAAGGATGGGGGTCTTAGGAGTTTGGTGGAGTATTAGTATTAGTAGTATGTTAAAAGGGAGTTTACTGTTTGTTTGGTTTCATAAGTACATAAGAAAGGAAAGGCTCAAGCATGAATATATTTAAAGGACTATTTGGACTGGAGAAAGAAAATATGCGCGTGGATAAAAATGGACATTATGCAACCAGTCCCCATGGACAATACTTCCACGCCAATAATCCATATATTACTCGGGATTTTTCTGAGGCTCAACTGGAAATGATTACAAGACCCCATAAGAGTATAAAAGAAGCTTTAGGTGAATTACATAATATTCAACAAATTGTGATCCAAGAGTTAAAGGATGAATATTTATGGCCCCAAAGTAATCCGCCAGTCCTACCCCAAGCCAGTGAGATTCAAATTGCTCAGATGGATGAAAAATCTGCCATCGCATATCGTCAATACTTAGCAGATAAGTATGGTCAGAAAAAGGAGTCTATTTCAGGTATTCACTATAATATCTCAGTTGATGAGTCTGTTATAAATTATTTTAATATAGCAAATGACCCCGACTTTAGCAATCAGTTTTACTTAAAAATAACAAAGTACTTTCTTAAATATGAGTGGTTTTTCACCTATATTTTTGCGGCCAGTCCCGTTTTTCATAACAGCTATCAAACATCTTGTGTTTTGAATGCAAAAGCTAATCTCCATGGAGATTGTGTAAGTGAAAATTTAATTTCTTTAAGAAGCTCAGAATGTGGATATAAAAACATCAGTCCCTTATATTTGGATTACAGTTCTCTTTTTGCTTTGAACCAATCAATCCAGACTTATATTGATAAAGGCATCATTATTGGTGAGTCTGAGATCTATGAGAGTATAAGAGTCAAAAAAGATGTAAATATATCATATTTAGAGTTACGCTTCATTGATATTAACCCCTATGAGAGTTTAGGTATTAGTGAGCGCTCTTTAGCATTTATCCACTTATGTCTGCTCTACTTTGCCTCATTAGAGGATTTTGACTTTAATCAAGCACTTCAAATGCAAGCATATCAACGCAGTATCATTATTAATAATTTCATCCAGGAAAACATTTCAACACAAGAGGCTTTGAAACATGAAGGTCTTCATTTAATAAATGCAATTATTGCATTTTCAAAAAAAGAAGCAGTGAGAAAAGATAATCCTTATGATTTAGAAGATTATCTTCAAGAAATTAAAAAATCTTTTATTGATGAGACTCAAAGTCTTTCTTACAAATTAAAAATGGATATTGAGCAAAAAGGCTATGTTGACTTTCATCTTCAACAAGCAAAACTCTTCAAGAAACAGGTATTATCTGATCCATTAGATTTAAGAAACTATAAGGGGTTAGAGCTTTCAACTCAAATTCTTCTACAGGCTGCAATTAAAAAGGGGATTCTTTTTGAAGTGCTTGATCGTAAAGAAAATATAGTCAAACTGCAAGACCCATCCTCTAAGCATATAGAGTATGTGAAACAAGCCAGTAAAACAAATCTTGATGGTTATGCTTCAGTTTTAATGATGGAAAATAAGGCAATAACAAAAGCTTTGCTTCATGAAGGGGGATTGAATGTTCCCAAATCCATGACCCTCTATGAACCTTCTTTAAGCGAGCCTATTTCTTTTGAAAAATATGTCATTAAACCCAATAATACTAATTTTGGTTTAGGCATTTCAATTCTTGAAAATGTAACATCAGATGTACTGAAACAAAGGGCTCTTGAACTGGCTTTTAACTATGATGACACAGTTTTAGTCGAAGAGTTTATTGAAGGATATGAATATCGATTTTTAGTTTTAAATAAAAAATGTGTTGCGGTTTTACACCGTCGAGCCGCAAGTGTAGTAGGTGATGGTCTGCATACCATCGAAGCTTTAATTGCCCAAAAAAACTTAGATCCTTTACGCGGCAAACATTATACAAGACCTCTAGAAAAAATAGAGATTGACGCTATAATGAATCAATATCTACAATCTCAAGGCAGAACACTTAATGATATACCCAAAGAGGGGGAACGCATTGTTCTTAGAGAAAATTCCAATATCAGTACCGGTGGCGATAGTGTGGATATGACTTTAAAAATGCACCCAAGTTATAAAGTGATTGCTGAAAAAGCTGCGGACTTACTGGATGTGAATATCTGTGGAGTAGATATTATTATAAAAAATCCGTATCTAGCCTGTAATCCTTCAAATTATAGTATCTTGGAGATGAATTTTAATCCAGCGCTTCACATTCATGCCTATCCATTTGAAGGTGAAGGGGTTGCGGTAGCTGATCTTTTGATTTCCTGTCTTTTTCCAAATATGGACTCATAGTATGTTATAATTGTACTATTGTTGGAGGAAAAGATGAAAAAAATAATTACATTTATACTATTACTATTATTACTGACTGCATGTCAAAAACCAGCGACTTCAGAGGATGAAGAAGTTTTTGTCCCAAAAGGTGATCATCCAAAAGTAACAATGACCCTTATGGATGGTTCTATTGTTGAAATGGAGTTATATCCTGAAGTAGCACCCAATACCGTGAATAACTTTATTCAATTAATTGAGTCATCTTATTATGATGGCCTAACCTTTCATCGGATTATTGATGGATTTATGATTCAAGGAGGCGACCCACAAGGCAATGGTGGTGGCGGTCCTGGCTATACAATACCGGGAGAATTTAGCAGCAATGGCCACAAAAACAATCTAGCTCATACTCGTGGCGTGCTTTCTATGGCGCGGGCTCAGTCTCCTAACTCTGCTGGAAGTCAATTTTTTATCATGCATCAAGATGCTCCTTGGCTTGATGGAGAATATGCAGCCTTTGGCCAAGTTACTCAAGGTTTAGATGTTGTTGATAGACTTGCTAAGGTAGAGGTTTTATCTAAAGATAAACCCAAAGAAGATGTTGTAATCTATTCGATGCGTGTTGATCTCAATGGCTATACTCCTGAAAAGCTCATCAAATCCTAAGTAGTTATATAAGTTTATAAAGGTTAAAATAGGTAAAGTTATTTTTAACCTTTTTATTTTCAATTAAAGGAGCTTTCACATAATTAAGATTTAATCTTTTATTTCGTAAAATCTCTAGGTATACTAAAAGAAAGATACAGTGGAGGGACTTATGAGTTCAATATATCGCATTAAAGAAAATATGGATGAATATACAGACACAGAGTTAAAGATTGCAAAATATATTCTCGATCATAAAAATTTTGTGATTTCATCCCCAGCTCAAATTGTTGCTGATGCCATTGGGACATCCTCTGCAGCCTTAGTTCGCTTTGCTAAAACACTGGGCTATTCAGGTTATACAGAATTAAAGGTTGAACTGGCAAAATCATCATCTGAGGTACAAAATGACTACGATGAGATCATTCAAGATAGTGATGATTTGGATGTCTTAGTTCAAAAATTAAAGTTTAAGAACCAAACTACTTTTGAAAATACCTATCGCTTATTAAATATGCGTGAAATCAAAGAGGCAATAGATTATGTAGATCAAGCAAGAAGAATATTCTTGTTTGGAATTGGAGCATCTGGGATTGTTTGTGAAGACTTTTATCATAAATTTCTAAGAATTGATCGCGAAGTCTTCTATAATTCGGATATTCACTTGGGTGTTTCCGTTTTATCACATGCTAAAGAAAATGATGTTGTGATTGCGATTTCTTATTCTGGAGAAACCGAAGAGGTTGTTAAGGCACTATCGATTGCTAAAGGGCAAGGTCTTCATACCATTAGTATTACTCAAACTGGTAAAACAAGTTTAGATAAGTATGCTGATATTAGTTTTAAAGTTCCAAAAGAAGAGTCTGAGTATCGATTGGGTTCAATTTCTTCCAGATTTTCAATGCTTGCAATTACCGATTTGATATATCTAGGGGTAGTGCAAAATGACTTTAAAACTATTAAAAATAGTATTGTAAAAACAAAAATGAATTTAAAGAAATTTTCTGATTATTAATATTTATGGAGAAGAGTTACTTTGTAGCTCTTTTTATTAGCTGTTGTGCTTAATAAATCTCATAAAAAAAAGATACAAGGATCTGTATCTTTATAGTATTGTTATTGGGGATTAAATATATTCGCTAGCTTTAACTTTAAACATGATTGCTGAAGCAATGGGATCTTTTTTAATCTCTTTTGTAGCTATTTTGCATGCTTCATCACGGTCCTCAAGTTCTGTTTCAAAGTAAATTTTGATACCATCTTTCTTTACGAAAGTAAATTTTGGAGATTCAACTGCTTCTAAAATTTTAATAATTTTATCCTGCATAATTGGACTGTTTACTATTATCATAATATCGCCTCTCTTTCAGATTTATTATAGCATAAGAAACATTTTAATGAAATAATATTTTAAAAAAAGTAAATAAATGTTGATTTAATAATTCAAGGTGTTATAATATCATCTGTAAGCACATACAAGTGCAGGAGGAGAATATAATGGAAACATTAACCAAATTTATTGAAGAGAAAATCGCGCCACCGTTGATTAAGTTCTCACAACTAAAATACGTTCAAGTGATGCAACGTACTGGATTAGGAATTATGTCACTACTTGTTATTGGCTCAGTATTCTTACTAATCGCATCATTTCCATATAAACCATATCTAGCTTTCCTTGGGGATTTTAGATGGACAATCGCAGCAGCATCAGGTGTTGGTACTGGAGCTATTGCACTATATACAGTAATTACAACATCATATGCATTAGTTGAGTATTACAACGTACGTGAAGGTGAAAAAACAGATATTGTTCAACCTTTAATTCTATCTGTTGCATCATTCATGTTATTAAACCCAGCTAAAACAGTTTCAACTATGGTTGAAGGAGCAGCAAATCCTGGAAGCTTCAGTGGTATTCCAACCGCATATATGGGAGCACTTGGGGTTTTCTCAGCATTATTCATCGGTATTGTTACTGTAGAAATTTACCGCTTTGTTGTTAATAAAAACATTGTAATTAAATTGCCAGATGGTGTACCTCCAATGGTATCCCAAGCATTTATCTCACTTATTCCAAGTACTATTGTAATTGTTGTTTGGTGGTTAGTGGGATCAGTATTTGCAATTAACTTACCAGAAGTTATTGCTTCATTATTCAAACCATTAGTACAAGTTGGAGATAGCCCAATTGTTGTTATGATTGCTACATTCCTAAACCGTCTTCTATGGTCTGTTGGTATCCACGGTTCAAATATCGTTAACTCCGTAGGTGGAACATTCTGGGGACATATGACTAATGTTAACCTTGAACTTGCACAAGCTGGAGAAGCACTAAAATATACATATACATCAGTATTCTTAGATAACTATATCTGGACAGGATTATTCCCACTATCATTAGCACTTGTTCTTTCAAAATCTCCACGCCTTAAAGGTCTTGGATGGTTGTCATTAGCAGCTTCCTTATTCAACATTGGAGAGCCATTAATCTTCGGTTTACCTATCATGTTAAACCCACTAATGATGATTCCATTTATTCTAAGTTACTTAGTACTTGCCCTAGCATCTATTATCCTTGTATCTATTGGATGGATTCCTGTTCCATACCTAACCATTTCATGGATAACCCCCGCACCAATTAAAACATTCCTAGCAACTAGTGGTAGTATCCCAGCTGTACTATTCGTTCTTGCAGGATGGGTATTTATGTTTGTAACATTCTATCCATTTGTTAAAGCAATGGAAAAACAAGACTTAAAAGAAATCGAAGAAGCACAATAAAATGCTAGGAATTTCAACATACTTTAAAGACTTAGACTTTGAGTACTTGAAAAAAGCATCACAAATAGGAGCGAAGTATCTCTTTACTTCGCTTCATATTCCTGAAGAAGATTTATCAAATTTAAGTGAAATTCTACCTGAGTTTTTGAGTAAAACTCAAGAGTATGGATTATCACTTGTTCCTGATATTTCTCCTGCTACCTTTGCTAAATTGAATGTTGCAGAAGGTGACTATGAAGGATTAAAGGCTTTAGGATTTAAGACGCTTAGACTCGATTATGGATTTGAAGATTATGAGCTTGTTAAAAAGCTACAGGAAGACTTTGAACTGATTCTAAATGGTTCAGTTGTTAAGGAAAAAGACTTACTTGATGCGCAAGCAGCAGGTGTTGATTTGTCATTAATATCTGTAATGCATAACTTTTATCCAAAAACGGACACGGGTTTATCACTTGAATACTTTAAAAAGCTAAATGAAGTATTTGTTCGATATGGTATTCGATCCATGGCTTTTGTTCAAGGAGACAAACTGAAACGTTTTCCACTGTTTGAGGGATTACCTACAGTTGAAAAACATCGTCAAATGCATCCATTTGTTGCAGCAGTAGAACTGATTCATGAGTGTGGCATCAATGATATTCTTGTTGGTGATTCTGAAGCTAAGTTTGAAACGCTACAATGGATCCAAGATTATATGGAAGATAAAGTAATGCATATCCCCGCTTACTTTACTCCAGAACATCAAGAGTTTTTTGAAAAAAACCATACCGTAAGACGTGATCTATCAGATTCTGTGATTCGTGTTATTAGTCCACGAATTGAAGATATTGAAATTAAACAAAATGGTCAAAGACGAAAAGGCTCCATTACCATGGAGAACAAGTTGTCGGGTCGCTATAGTGGTGAAGTTCAAATTGTAAAACAAGATTTCCCTATGAGTGCAAGAACTAATGTAATTGGTTTTGTTCACCCAGATTTTGTAGACATTTTTGATTTTATTGATCATGAAACTAAGATAAAATTTATACCGTTTGAATAGAAAGGACGACTGTCCTTTTTATTATATAAAGAGAGGTAAACTGATGAATTTAGCATTGGAGAAAATACAACAAAATATATCACTGAACGCATTTAAGGATGCAGCCAACAAGCTTGCATTTTTAAATATTGGAATTGCTATATTTATTCTTTTATTAAAACCTTTCACACAATTGAACTTAAGCTTTTACTACCAACTGGCAATGATACCCACTGCCATATTAATGTTAGTATACATAACAGATGTCTTGTTAGGACAAAAACGTGAATCTTTACGAATTGCTGTTATATTTGTTTCGTTTATGGTGATTTATCCTTTTTTAAATAACATGTTGATGATGCCAGCTTATCCTGTATTTGCAGCAGTTGTGTCGATTTTACTTGGAAACTTATTTAAAAACTTCAACGAAGATTTATTTAAAAATGGCGAGAAAACTCCCATAGCAGTAACAGCATATTTTAATCAATTGATTCCCATAGTATTGATATTAGCCAGTGGCTTTGGGATTGCATGGGGACTCAATCAATACTTCGATACCATTATGAATCTTTATTTAGCACTATTAAGTATAATGAGTCATTATATCACTTTAGCAATAGTCATTATTCTTATTTGTAGTTTTTGGTATCTAGGATTACACGGTGTCACAGTTATTTCAACACTTATGCGCCCTTTTTGGTTCCAAATGGTATTATTTAATGCTTATTATTATATAAGCGGTGAAGCGATTGCTTTTATTGGAACAGAAACATTCCTACAGTGGTTTGTATGGTTAGGAGGATCAGGATCTACTTTAGGTCTAAGTATTTCACTTAGATTCCTAGCGCGCAGTCAAGCGTTAAAAGATTTAGGTCAAGTTGCTTTTCGATCCAATGTTCACAATATCAATGAGAGTATTATATTTGGTGTACCCATCAGCGAAAATAAAATCTTTAGAATACCCTTCTTTCTCGCCCCACTTGTACTCAGTGCATGTGGTTATGCAGCGATTCATTGGGGATTTATTCCAAATTTTGCATTGGTTATGCCATGGGTACTACCAATTCCTTTGGGAGCCTTGTTGTCATCAGGTGGTTCCATTAAAGCAATGGGATTCTCATTACTCATGATTTTGTTATCATGGCTAATATATTATCCATTCTTTAAAAAATACGACAATCAATTATTAAAAGAGGAGAGAGTAGCGAGCAATGAAGGTTAATATTAATAAGATAGACACAGAACAGCAAAATATCAATACAATGCATATTGATACTTTAAGCACTCACGATATGGTCAAACTCATCAACAAAGAAGACCAAGCTGTAATTGATGCAGTAGAAGCACAAACAGAGGAAATTGCACATGCAACGGAAGCAGTGTATAAAACCATTTCAAATGGAGGTCGCCTTGTATATATTGGAGCCGGAACATCAGGACGTATAGGTGTATTAGATGCATCAGAATGGCTTCCAACATACGGTGTTGGTGAGGAATCCGTTATCGGGTTAATTGCAGGTGGAGATCGTGCCTTGCGTCATCCCATTGAGTCTGCTGAAGATAGTTTAACAGGTGCACAAAAGGACTTAGAAGCAATCAATTTCTCAAAAAATGATATTCTATGTGCCCTAGCTTCTTCAGGTCGTACACCTTATTGTATTGGTGGCTTAAAATATGCCAAAGAAATCGGCGCAAAAACTATTTCAATTGCCTGTGTATCCAACAGTGAAATGGCAAATTATGCAGACTATCCAATAGAAGCAAAAGTGGGCCAAGAAGTTGTTACAGGATCAACACGCATGAAATCAGCATCAGCACAAAAAATGATTTTAAATATCATTTCAACATCCACCATGATAAAATCTGGCAAAGTCTATGGTAATCTTATGGTTGATGTCAAAGCAACCAATGCAAAACTAGTCGAAAGAGCAAAATCTATTATCATGAAGACGACTAATTGTGATTATGATCGTGCAAGCGAGCTTTTAGACTTAAGTAAAATGCAGGTAAAAAAAGCAATTATTATGGAGCTATTAGCTGTGGATTTAGAAGTAGCTTCACAAAAATTAGAGGAAAATAAAGGAAATATCTCACTAACAGTTGAGAATCAATAGTAATAAAAGAAACATTAAAACTGAGGCATCATTACTTGCTTCAGTTTTTTTATGCACTACAAGCAAGAAATATTGGCTGTGTGTGATGATAAGTTATTATAAGAAACTAGTATCCAGAAACATATTACCCAGGAAAACAATGATAAAGTACTTGGATGTGAACCATATAATAATAATCACTTGACTATAGATAAGGTATAATAAATTTATGGAGGTAATTTTTATGACACAATATATAATTTTTTTAAGAGGTGTTAATGTGAGTGGCAAAAATAGAGTTTCAATGTCCCTACTAAAAGAAGCGTTAATATCAAATGGATTTCATGATGTTCAAAGTTATATTAATAGTGGAAATATCCTAGTCACTACGGATATATTAAACCTATCAGTCATTAAAGAAAAAAGTGAATCTATCATTCGTGATGCTTTTTTACTAGAAATACCTGTATTTGTTATATCGGTTAATGAACTCAAAAATATCCTCACTTTTGCACCAGAGTGGTGGGGAGATGGTAACAGAGAAGTAATACACTATGCTATATTTTTAATTCCACCCATCACAATAGAAGCAGTCTATTTAGCACTAGGAGATATTAAATCTGAGTATGAAAAAGTTTCTCATCAAGATAATGTTATTTTTTGGTCTGCTCCCAAAAATACTTTCAGTAAGTCAAGAGGATCAAAACTCGCTAGTTCTACTGTTAATAATAATATAACCATTCGAAACTCTAATACGGTTAATAAAATGATTTCATTGGCAACATAAAAAGTGAGAACTCAATTAGTTCTCACTTCGTAATGGTCTATCTTTTTCTTCTTTTAACACGTTTGACTATAAAGCGAGTAATGAAAAATAATAGAATAATAATGAACAGTACAAAGGCATAAATTCCCATTGCTATTGTACTGGGGTTTTTGAAAAATGCGATAGGAGAGGCATCAGCAATGACTTCCTTGTATCCATGTGTTGTGTAATATTTTTGAGGGATTTGCGAAATACCATCTTCATTTTTATCAAAAGATTGTAAGTACTGTGTCAAAGCGACCCATTCTTTCAACTCATTTCCATTTTTATCATAAATAATATGATCTTCAAAGTTCTCAATTACGAAACCATCTTTAGTTTTAGGAGTGACTGAGAGTAAGCCAAAGGATTGATCTTCAATGAGTCCAAGCATCTGGGCGGTATATAGATTCGCAACGACGCGATAGAGTTTATCATCTTCCAGGGCAATCTCTTGATTGTCTTTCCATAAGTGGATATCCACAAGCTTATTAAAAATAAGACGTTTGGTATTGAGCGTATACTTTAGGCCAGACATATAGAGCTGTGCTACATTTTGCATGGGCTGTATCGAACCATCTACCTCAGCTGCAACTTTAAGTTCCTTGCCAGTGAGATATACAGAGAGTAGGGGGTAGCCGGATTTACCATCTTTTCCGATCCCTAAAGATGAAATCTTGAAAGCATCCTTGGTGGTGATATTACCTTGTGTTATAGAATCGCGTACCACTCCATAAGGAGTAACAGCAACATCAATGTAATCTTCTCCACCATCTTCGATTTGCTCAATCGCATAACGATATGCATCCGCAATCAAATAACCCAAGGGCTCTTCCATCAGTGTATCTCCCAGTTCTCCAGCAGGGGTGAAGTTTTCAGGTGCATAGGCTAAGACTTGGTCATACTCGAGTCCATAGGCTTGAAGATATTCTTTGACAACTTTATCCTTAAAGACGGTAATCTTATCAGTCATATCAGCATCATAAGCATAGCGATCATCGATTGGAAGTAGTTGATAGTCTTTTAGATCCCAACGATCACCATCTTGTTGGAGGGTAATTTTCCCAAGGTTTCGCGTTTGTTCTCCTGCAGATACAATTAAAGTGTGTCCATAGACTCGGGGTTTTTCAAATGTAGAATGAGAGTGACCAGAAATGATAAGGTCTATTTCAGGTACTGCTTGTGCCAAAGCATCATCTTCAGATTTTTTGGGATCACTAGTAGTTCCGGAGTGGGATAGGGCAACAATCATATCCACGTTCTCATTTTCTTTAATTTTTTTGACTGTTTCTTTTGCTACTTCAATATAATTTAAGAAGTCAACTTCAGCTGTGGGTGAATAGGCATCTGCCTCTTCGCCCATAAGACCCATAAGTGCAATATTATAACCTTTTTTCTGCACAATATAGTAGTCCTCAATCACACCATAGTTATCAAAGGCATCTTGAAGATCTTCAAGATTTTTATTTTCGGGAATGCGTGTGTTGGATGCGATGATGGGAACTGGGTTGGGTAGTGCGTTCTTAGCACTATTTAAGGCTCCTACAAGTCCTTGAGTTCTAAAATCAAATTCATGATTTCCCAAAGTCACTGCATCATATTCTAAGTGGGTCATTAATTGTAGGGCAGGAGCATCTGTAGCAAAGATACTTTGGTAAAGTGAGCCCATGGAAAAGTCTCCTGCATCCACTAAGAGTAGTTCAGAATCGATGTTTCGTTCTTCTTTGATGGCCGTTGCGAGACGCTCAAAGCCACCACGAGAGTGTGCTTTTCCTTCTAAAAGCATATAGGGATCAAAACTATCGTGCATGTCATGAGTGAAAAGTATATTGACCTGGTTTGCACTATTTGCTTTTGCCGTGAATGTACTGGTTATTAAAAGTAATGAAATGATAAGAAAGCTCCATATTTTTTTCATTTTAATTTCCTCCGTTGTTTATAGTTTACCATTTTTTCTTAATGATTCGTATATCAAAGTTTTATTTTAATTGGGAAGAGTGTATGTTAGAATATAAAGAGATGGAAAAGATACTTATTCAGCTATTCCTGTTACTAAGCAGTGGTTGGCTTATTAGAAGATTATTCAGTAAAATTAACTTGCCTAGCCTGCTGGGCTTTTTAATATTGGGTAGTGTATCTGGCCCTTTTGTATTGAATCTTATCGACCCGAATTTGCTTCAGTATTCGCAGGATATTCGTTTACTTGCTTTGATCATAATCTTACTACGTGCAGGCTTTGGTTTAAGACATGATGTTCTTTTCAAATACAGTAAGACCTCACTTTATATGGGCTCTCTACCTGCAATATTTGAAGGTTTGACCATAATGTTGATTGCCTATATTATCCTGGATTTTAATCTTGCACAAGCAGGGATGTTGGGATTTATTTTAGCTGCAGTATCGCCAGCTGTTATTGTGCCTTCTATGTTAAGACTGATAGAAAAGAATTATCAAAAAGTTCCTACCGTTATTTTAGCAGGAGCTTCTTTAGATGATGTGTTTGCGATGACACTTTTCTCCGCCTTTTTAAGTTTATACTTTGGTCATCACTTTTCTTGGATTTCCCTGATCATGATACCTATATCCATTATATTTGCAGTTACACTGGGCATCTTTTTGGCTTATATCTTGAAACTATTTATTTTTAAATTAGACAGTACTTTCGCATCAACATTAATGATTTCCTTTTGTTTCATACTCGTTAAATTCTCTGAAAGGCTTCCATTTGATATTGCAATCTATTTAACAATTATGACTTTAGCTTTTGTGTTAAACAATTCTCCATCTCAGATTAAAAAAAGTTTGGATACTTTTTGGGCATATTTTGAAATTTTACTTTTTGTTTTTGTGGGTGCCCTGGTAAATCCACAATTGGCTTTTAGCGCAGGAATCAGTGGCTTAATTATAATTTTATGGGGAATTTGCGGTCGCTTTGTGGGTGTTTTTATAGCACTATACAATAGTGGGTTTAATCAAAAGGAAAAACTCTTCAGTATGTTGTCGTATACTCCAAAGGCAACAGTTCAAGCTGCTATTGGGGCGATTCCTCTTAGTATGGGAGTGGCACAAGGCGATGTAATTTTAGCTATTGCAGTGTTGTCTATTTTTATAACTGCTCCTATAGGTGCGATTTTAATTGAAAAAACTTATGATAAATTGCTTAGTAAAAAAATCTAATAACCCTATTTATCCAGTTGATAATTTCACCCAGTGTTCTATGATAATATTAATAGCATTCATCTCTTAAATTTGATAAAATGATTCACAATGAGAGGGAGGCGTTATAATGAAATCAAAAGTGAAGGATATCTTTTTAGAAAATCTTTTGGGTTTAATTATTGGTTCAATTATCGGCCTATTATTGGGGATTGCGATTGTTATTTTAGAGTCGAATGACATCGTCTTTAGTGCTATGGATATCCCATTTGCACTGGTGTTTTTGGTTTTATCTTTTATTATGGCTGTATTAATTCATGAGTTAGGACATTTAGTTTTAGGCTTGTTGACGGGTTTTGAATTTCTAAGTTTTAGAATTTTCTCCATGCATTTTCAAAAAGATGAGTCAGGAAAACTTCGTAAATATAAACATAGTATTCCCGGAACAATTGGACAATGTCTGATGATTCCACCAGCTCTCAATGAGTTTTCACTTTTTTGGTATAATTTTGGTGGTGTATTCTTTAATCTACTAACATCGCTTCTCTTTTTTGTTCTGACATTTATGATTCCAATGAAGCTTTTTGCTTTATTCAATTTAACTGTTGCATCTATAAATTTATTCTTTGCACTTTCAAATTGGCTCTCTTTTTCAGCCAACTCTAATGATGGTTATAATTATCGCGCAAGTAAAAAGAATCCAATCACAAAAACTGCTTTCTACTATCTTTTAGATATTAATGCGAAAGTGACGATGGGAACAGCGATAACATCTCTTGATTTTACGGCTATTGAATCTTTGGAGTTTGATTATCATGACTTAATTCAACTTCAAGTGGGTTCATTTTTACTGGTACGATATTTCTTTGATTTCAATTTTGAATCATACGAAAAGCTAGCCTTACACATGAAAAGTATGGCAGGAAAAAATCAAATATACAAAAACTTGTTAGAGGTTGATTATTACTTTATGTGTCTACTTCGTGATGGGAAAAGTGCTCTGAATCAAAAAAATAAAAATATAGAAAAGATCATGAAGTCTAAAATATACAAAGATACGCCTTCACTAATCTTACTTAAAATATATGAGGATTATCAATTAAATGATACCTTTGATTCTAAGCTTTATGACAAGTTTGTCGAAAAATGTCAAAGTTCTCCTCAAGTAGGTTTGAGTTTGGATCTTTTAGCCTTTTCAAAAAATATACTAAACATTGAAGAATAAGCGTCTTAGTTTATTCTTTTTTTATTTGTGTCGTATAATAATATTATAGAAAAGGGTGATACTATGTTTGAAATGAATCGAAAACGTTTATTACAGGGTTCTCACAAATGGCTAATGCAAGCGGAAGCAAAAAGTAAAATGGCGAAACTTCCACCTTTAACAGTTGCAGATACGGATTTTTTTCTGCCTAAATTCTTGAAAAATGCACTTATTAAAAGCATTGAAGAACTCAGTTTTGGTTATGGGACAATAACTGATTCATATTTAGACAGCATTATTAAGTGGTATCATGACCGTTTTTCATTTGCTATAGAGAAGTCTTGGATTACTCCCACTACTGGAGTCATTAGTGCTATTGCTAATAGTCTTTTAACCTTTAGTGAAAAAGGGGATGGTATTATGATTCAATCTCCGGTATACCATGTCTTTTATCGTGTGATTGAAAATCTTGAGAGACAAGTGGTTGTAAATAATTTAGTTTTGAATCCAGACCATTCCTATTCAATTGATTTTGGACTTTTAGAGAAGCAAATAGTATCAAATAAGGTTAAAATGTTTATTCTTTGCTCTCCTCATAATCCAGTGGGGAAAGTCTTTACTTTGATGGAACTGAAAAAAATGTCAGAGATATTTGAGAGACATCAAGTGATTGTGATTGCAGATGAAATCCATCATGATTTGATTATGCCACCCCACCACCACACAATCTATTCCAGCATCAACTCCCAGGCACTGAATCACTCAATTCTTTGTACTTCAACAGGAAAGAGTTTTAGTATTCCTGGATTACAGAATGCAAATATCGTGATTGCGAATCAAAAATTGAAAGATGCCTTTGTTTTAACCGCCTCAAGAAGTGAGATGGGTATTTTACACCCCAATACAATGGGGGTATATGCCAGTATGGCTGCATATCGTGAGGGGTCAGATTATGTGGATGCCTTTATTCAACTTATCTTTCAAAATGCTTGTTTAGTCGAAAACTTTGTTAAAGAGCATTGTCCTATGATTTCATTGAGTCCTTTACAAGGAAGCTACTTGATGTGGCTTGATTTTAGAAAATTAGAACTTGACCATGTAACTTTACTTGAGGACTATGGTATCTTCTTGAGTGATGGGAACACTTTTGGAGAGAATGGACAGGGGTTTATGCGTATGAATCTTGCAACATCTCCTGAAATCATCAAAGAAATTTTAGAACGTATACAGTTAATGATTGAGAAGGAGTATTATGAGAAAAATAGAACTGAATAATGGACAAGTCATAGATGTGGTTGCTTGTGGTACCAATACATTTGGTAAAGTGAATCATGAATATCAAGGTGAAATTAACATGGACGCTAGTGAAATCCTCATGGCTATAGAAAATGGCTATCGTCATTTTGATACTGCTATCTCATATAGAAATGAGGCAGTACTTGCGAAGGGAATTCGTGAAAGCCAGTTTCCTCGTGAAGATTTCTTTATCACCTCCAAAATACCAGGGAAATCACCCTATATTGACTCTGAGGTAAATGTCATTGAATCGGTTCATATGTCACTACAAGCATTGGATACTGATTATATTGACCTTTATCTAATCCACCATCCATTCAAGAGTGATGAAATGATTCTTAAAGTCTATCAAGAACTAGAGAAATGTGTCGATCAAGGCCTTATTAGGAATTTAGGTGTATCAAATTTTGATGAACATCAACTTGAAAAATTGTACTCAAGGGTTCGAATTAAACCGGTCATCAATCAAATTGAAAGCAATCCTTCTCATTGGAATCATGATTTAATTGAATTTACTCAAAATCTGAATGTTGCAGTATCAGCTTGGGGACCTTTAACTAATGTTACTTTATCTCAAATTGAGGTTTTAGAAAGCATTGGTAAAAAGTATCATAAGAGTTGGGCCCAAGTTGTTTTAGCTTTTCAAATACAAAGAGATGTTATCGTAATTCCAAAAAGTCATCATAGCGCAAGACAAAAACAGAATATTGATATCTTTGACTTTCAATTAAGTGAGTCTGATACCAAGCTAATTTATGAAATGAAATAAGAGTGTAATTTATGGTACTTCATTTAAAAGAAGCATATAATATAAGTAAAGGAGTGATACTATGAATAAATCACAAGAAATGCAAATGCAAAAAGGCAAAGGCTTTATTGCGGCCTTAGATCAAAGTGGCGGTAGTACTCCCAAAGCTTTAGCAGCCTATGGAATTGAAGCATCAGCTTATAATACGGACACAGAGATGTTCCACTTGATGCACAAAATGCGTACACGTATTATCAAGTCGCCTTACTTTGATAATGATCGTGTTTTAGCAGCCATCCTATTTGAAAATACTATGGATTCCAAAATTGATGGTGAGTACACAGCGGATTACCTATGGGATCAAAAAGGTATTGTCCCCATACTCAAGGTTGATAAAGGCCTTGAGCCTTTGAGTAATGGAGTTCAAATGATGAAGGATATTCCCGATTTAGAGGCTCTATTGGACCGTGCTAAAGAACGCAATATTTTCGGTACGAAGATGCGTTCGCTCATTAAAGAGTTTAACGAAAGTTCGATTGATCAAATAGTTCAACAGCAATTTGATTTCGCAAAACGAATCTTGGCCAAAGACTTAGTGCCTATTATTGAACCAGAAGTTGATATTCATGCTAAAGATAAAGATGCGATTGAACGTTATCTCCACGATGTGATTAAAAGTCATTTGGATGCACTGGACAAAAAAGTAATGTTGAAACTAACACCACCATCTCAAGATAATCTCTATTATGATTTGGTAAACCACAGAAATGTACTTCGAATTGCCTTTTTATCTGGAGGTCACTCACGTGCAGTAGCCAATGAGTTATTGAAGAAAAACAAAGGTATTATTGCCAGTTTCTCAAGAGCCTTGACAGAAGGCTTGAGCGCAAATCAAAGCGATACTGTTTTTGATAATACTTTAAATCATTCCATTCAATCGATATTTGAAGCATCAATTGTTTAAAACTAATTAGGTCTTAGTACTTTATACTAAGGCTTAATTTTTTATTAAACTGTGATAGAATAAGAAAAAGACTGATGCAACTGACAGTTGCGCATTTGAAAAGCATACTGTATAGCTTGCAACTGCCGATAAAATTATACTTATGTTGTAAAGGAGGTAAGAATATGATTCTTGCAGATAAAATTATTCATCACAGAAAATTACTGGATCTAACTCAAGAAGAGTTAGCCGAAAAGCTTAATGTGTCTCGTCAATCAATTTCAAAATGGGAAGGGGCACTATCCATTCCAGATATGAACAAAATAATACTTCTCTCTGAAGTATTTGGAGTGAGTATTGATTATCTTTTAAAAGATGATATTGAAAGTACAGAGGCAGTTGAGGATAGCGATAATCACAAGATTCTTGACTTAGAAACAGTCAATAACTTTTTAGATAACAACTTATTTTCATCTAAGTTGATTTCTACAGGCGTATCTCTTTGTATTTTATCTCCCCTAGTACTGATTCATCTTACCATGCGTTCAGAAGTCCTCAATACCAATGAAACTCAAGCTGCAGCGGTGGGGTTGATGATTTTAATTCCTATGGTTGCTGTAGCGGTGGGGCTTTTCATAAAAGCGGGGATGACATTGAGTCAATCAGAGTTTCTTGAACATGAAGTATTTGAATTAGCTTACGGGGTTGAATCCGTCATTCGTAAACGAAAAGATGCATTTCATGAAACTTTTACCAATGGAATTATAATAGGCGTTATGTTGATTATTCTTTCAGTTGTTCCATTGTTTGTTGCGCAGTTTTACTATGATTCTACAGTTTTCTTGAATTATGCACTATCTTCACTATTAATATTCGTAGCGATTGGTGTACATTTACTGGTACGTGTGGTAACTATTCAAAACGGATTTGATAAATTACTTCAACTCAAGGATTACACTATTGAAAACAAACGCCGCAATAAAATAGTGGACACAGTGGCTTCAATTTATTGGCCCTTGGTTACCGCAGTATATTTATATATTAGTTTTACAAGCTCTTCATGGCATAAGACATGGATTATTTGGCCAGTAGCTGGTACCGCTTTTGCGGTGATAGCAGGTATCGTCTCCTTGTTTTCCAAAGAAGTTTAGATAAGTAAAAAGCAAGATTTTTTTAAAATCTTGCTTTTAAAT
>CAZZFJ010000026.1:0-19449 GCA_964653415.1 uncultured Erysipelothrix sp.
CATTGGTTTTATTCATTTTCCAGTTTCCAAAAATAATTGGTTTTCTCATTAAGCTTTCTCCTCTATGATAGCAATTCCAGGAAGTTCTTTACCTTCCATAAATTCTAGACTTGCTCCACCACCTGTTGAGATGTGTGTAATCTTATCTCTAAATCCTAGTTGAATTGCAGCTGCTGCAGAGTCTCCACCACCAATTACTGATAAAACATCAGGTAATTCTGTGATTGCCTTACATACTTCAAGTGTACCTTGAGCAAATGCTTCAAATTCAAAGACACCCATAGGGCCATTCCATACAACAGTTTTTGCGCCTTCAAGTTCTTTTTTGAAAAGTGCAATGGATTCAGGACCAATATCAAGTCCCATCATATCGCTTGGCATTTCATTGGCCTTAACTACTTTATGATCCGCATCCGGTGCAAAACGATCAGCAACAACAGTGTCCACAGGTAGAATTAATTTATCACCTGCTTGTTCAATTACAGACTTTGCAACTTCAATACGATCTTCCTCTAGAAGAGATGTACCTACTTCATAACCGAGTGCTTTGTAGAATGTATAAGCCATTCCACCACCTACGATAACTTTATCGGCAATCTTCAATAGGTTTTCAATTACATTAATTTTGTCACTTACTTTCGCGCCACCCAAGATAGCAACGAATGGACGATTGGGTGCATAAATTGCATCTCCAATAAATTTGACTTCTTTTTCAACTAAGAATCCAAGTGCGGATGGTAAGTTGGAAGCAATACCGACATTGGATGCATGAGCACGGTGTGCTGTACCAAATGCATCATTCACAAAGAGATCACCTAAACTTGCCCAGTATTTTCCTAGACCTGGATCATTCTTTGTCTCGCCACTTTCGTAGCGTGTATTTTGAACGAGAACAATCTCGCCTTCTTTCATTTCTGCAACCGCATCTTCCAGTGCTTTACCTCTTGTAACATCTACAAAAGTAACTTTTGCGTTTGGAACTAATTCTGATAAACGATTGGCTACGGGTGCCATATTGTTTTTTGCTTTGTCAGCCACTGTTTGTTGATCATCTTTATGATTGATTTTGCCAAGGTGTGACATCAGTACCACTTTAGCTTTATTTTCTAACAAATAGTTAATTGTTGGCAATGCTCCAAGAATTCGGTTATCATCGGTAATTACGCCGTCTTTTAATGGGACATTAAAATCCACACGTACAATGACTTTTTTCCCGGTAACATCTAAATCTCTAACCGTCTTTTTAGCCATAATTTCCTCCTTATGTAACACTAGTATTATAACAAAGAAAGGCATCTCTTACAATCAAATTTATCACTTGTACAGGGAATACACCCATATTTCAAAGACTCGCTAATACTAATTTATAGTTTTTTCACAAATGGGTATCGATTATCAAAAAGATAGCTCTTACATTAGTTAGTAGCCTGTTTTTTTCAAAGAAAAAGGGTTTACGAAATTGTAAACCCTGCTCTATTAATTGCCATTTTTGCGGCATGTAAGGCATCATTATCACCTTGAATGCTGATAGAACCACCATTCAAATTAATAGTATAATCGACTCGCGTATTATCTAACTCTTGTTTTAGTTTTTCCTCGTGTTCCTTTGTCTCCATATTGTTAACAAACACGATATGCGTTCTTTCCATTATCTCGCCTCCACCTATATTCTAAACTTAAATCGACGAAGACGCAATGCATTTAATACAACCGACACACTAGAGAAGGCCATTGCCGCTCCTGCAATCATTGGATTTAGCAAAGGACCGTTGAATAGTGCATAAAATAAGCCAGCTGCAAATGGAATCCCTATGACATTGTATGCAAAGGCCCAGAATAAGTTTTGCTTAATATTGGTAATCGTAGCCTTACTGAGTCGAATGGCTTCAATTAAGATATTTAAATCTTCTTTCATTAAGACCACTTTGGCACTATCAACCGCAACATCAGTACCCGTTCCAATAGCAACACCAACATTTGCCTGTACCAGGGCAACAGCATCATTAATACCATCCCCTACCATGACAACATGTTTCCCATCTGCCTGTAATGCTTGAATATGATTCGCCTTTTCATCGGGTAAAACTTCTGCTATCACTCGGTCAATTCCTAAAGAATTAGCGATAGATTTAGCAGTATCTGCATGATCTCCTGTTAACATAGCTACCTCAATGTGCATCTCATGTAAGGCATCAACCACTGCTTTTGCTTCATCTTTAACACTGTCTGCAACTGCAATCAGTCCTACAATTTCATCCTCTACAGCCACAATCATGGCTGTTTTACCTTCTTGGGCAAGAGATTGAATATCAGATAGAACTGCCTCTTTAATTTCAATCATTTCATCATGCATTAAGTGTTCATTTCCAACTAAGACAAAGTCATCGCGGTAATATGCAAGCACTCCGCGTCCTAAGATTGCTTTAAAGCTTTCCACATCTTCAAGTTCAATCCCCAAATCTAAAGCATGATTCACAATCGCACGTGCAAGTGGGTGTTCAGAGTAGTTTTCTAAAGAAGCTACCATTTTTAATAAATTATGGTCTTCAATACTATAATTGATAATATCTGTAACTACTGGTTTTCCATGCGTTAAAGTTCCTGTTTTATCAAAAACTACGATATCCGTGTGAGACAATGTTTCTAATGCCTCTGCAGATTTCATAAAAATACCCGAAGCAGCTCCAACTCCAGTTCCTACCATAATGGCTGTTGGGGTAGCCAGTCCTAAAGCACAGGGACAAGCAATAACCAATACTGTCACAAAAATAGTTAAACTAAACTCAATATCTTGAGTTACTAAGTACCAAACAATCCCCGATACTAAAGCAATAAACATAACCACTGGTACAAAGTATAATGCTACCGTATCTGCAATTTTCGCAATGGGTGCTTTCTCAGTTTGAGCATCCTCAACCATTCTAACAATTTGTGACAACTTAGTGTTCTCATTATCTACCGTTGCCTTAATGAGTAAGCGACCATTGATGTTTAAAGTACCCATGATAACTTCATCATCCACTGTTTTATCCACAGGCATACTTTCCCCTGTCAACATAGCTTCATCCAATGAGGATGAACCTTCTAGGATTAAACCATCCATAGGAATCGACTCACCAGGACGTACAACCAATACATCCCCAATAACGATTTCGTCCACATCAACCTCAGTTTCAACACCATTTTTTATTAAAGTTGCTGTTTTGGGCTTCAAGTTTAATAAGGCATGGATTGCTGAAGTTGTTTTTCTTTTGGATACTTCCTCCATATACTTACCCAAGCCAATAAGAGCCAAGATTACTGTAGCACTTTCAAAATATAGATGATGAGCAAAGCTTACATCACCTAAATAGATTCTATAAATACCATAGAAACTATATAGAATTGCAGAAGTAGTTCCTAAAGCAACTAAGGAGTCCATGTTGGGTCTTTTCTTTATAAGAGTTCTAAATCCCCTAATAAAAATATCTTTATAGATAATCACTACAGGGATGGTAATTAAAACTTGCACCAAAGCAAAGCTCATGGGATTACTTAAAAAAGATGGCATGGGTAATTGACTAAACAACATCGGACCCATGGCAATATATAGGATTACAGCAGCAAGCACTAAAGACATAACCAGCTTAATTGTATCTTTATTATCAACTTTTTTATCTAAATCTATGTTTTTTTCAACGCTTCTAAAAGCCTTATATCCCACTTCTTCAATACTCTTGATGATATCTTGAGATTTAATTATTTGAGGATTATAAGACAACTGCACTGTTTCATTCATTAGATTCACATGGACTTGCTCAACACCTTCAACATGACTTAAGGCATGTTCAATTGACGCTGTACAAGAGGCACAAGTCATTCCCTCTACATCCAGTTTCAATGTTTTTAAGTCTTGCTTTAAATGTGCCTTATAGCCTGTATCCTCTACGGCCTTAATGATTTGTTCGTTTGTAATATTATCTTCCATGTGAAGTGATGCAGTATGAGTCATTAGATTTACACTAACATTTGATACTCCATCTAAGTCTTTTAAAGATTTTTCCACATGCGCCACACAACTCGCACATGTCATACCTTCAATATCAAACACTTGTTTTGTACTCATAATCTTTAGCTCCTAATCTATCATTTTGTGGATGAGTTGAATAACCTCTTCCAACTTTTCTTCTTCATTACCTTGCTTAAAAGCATCCACTAGGCAATTATTCATATGTTCTTTTAACATTTGCTCATTTGCTTTCTTAAGAAGTGAAATGGATGCTAGTATTTGATGCGAAACATCAACACAATACCGATCATTCTCTGTCATTTTTATAGCAGCATTCACTTGGCTTTGAGCCATTTTTAAATATTTTAACGCTTCTTTTTTCATTGTATCCTCCGCCCCCCGGTATGGGGGTACAGTAAAAATATATCATAGGCATGTTTTTGTGTAAAGCTAGATGCTCGAGGATAGACATTGTTGTAAAACAGCATAAAAAAAGTGTCCACTATGAACACTTTTTAAATCTATAATGAAATAGCAGTTTCTAAAGCAACTTTCATCATTTGAGTGAAGGCAGTTTGTCTTTCTTCAGATGTGGTGACTTCTTCGGTAACAAATGAATCCGAAATGGTTAAAAGGCATGCTGCTTCTTTATTTAGATGCTTGGCATTTGCGAATAACGCAAAAGATTCCATCTCTACAGCAATAACATCATGCTCATCGCGAATGTTTTGCCATGTTTTTCCTGAGTCACGATAGAAGACATCACTACTGTGAATTCTACCTTCAATCATAGGAATGGAGAGTTCTTTTGCCTTTTCAACAAGCTTGGTATTAAGGCTTGTGCTAGGGAGTAGAACATCCTCGTCATAGTTGAAAGCAACTTTACCAAAACTGGATTCAGAATATGCACTGTCCGCAAGTACAACATCATAAACTTTAGCATTCTCACTGTATGATCCAGCAGAACCAATACGGATAATAGCCTTTACATCATACTCTGTATAAAGTTCGTAAGAATAAATACCGATACTTGGCATTCCCATTCCTGAACCCATAACTGATATTTTTTTACCTTTATAGGTTCCAGTAAATCCAAACATATTACGAACTGTATTGAATTGAACAACGTCCTCTAAAAAAGTGTCCGCAATAAATTGTGCACGAAGTGGATCACCAGGCATTAATACTACCTCAGCAATATCCCCTTTAGTTGCGCTAATATGCGCTGTAGCCATAAATAAATTCCTCCTTATTAGTAATTTTATTATAGCACATTTTATACAAAGCAAAAAACCAACCGAGTGGAGTTGGTTTTTTGTTTCCGTTTTGAGTTTATATAGCTTTGAGGAGTCTTATTTTTAAACTCATAATATATTTATCTGTTTACCACAGTGAACGGACTATTTTGATTGACCTTCATATGCTGCCTCTAAAATTGACATCATATCTTTTACCATTGGAACACGAGGGTTACATGGTGAACATTGGTCTTCATATGCTAGATAAGCGATATCTTCTGTGTATTTTTCCCATTCTTTTTTATCGATTCCTTGGGATGCAAAATTCATTTCGATACCTACTGCCACCCCTAAATCATGGCATGCTTTAGCATAACTTTCTACACCTTCTTCAACTGTACTTGCTGGAAGTCCTAACATTCTAGCAAGTTCAGCGTAGCGCTCATGTGCAACATATTTGTTGTATTTTGGCCAGAGGCTGGGTTTGGATGGAACTTGTCCATTATATCGAATAACATAAGGCATTAAGATTGCGTTAATTCTACCATGAGGAACATGGAATCTACCCCCGATTTTATGAGCCATGGAGTGATTCATCCCTAAGAATGCATTACCAAAGGCCATACCTGCTAGTGTTGATGCATTATGCATTTTTTCTCGAGCTTCAAGATCTTGGGCACCGAGTTTAACACTACGTTCTAAATATTCAAAGACCATTTTTATAGCTTGTAAGCAAAGACCATCGGTATAATCGTTTGCTAATGTAGACACATATGCTTCAGTTGCATGTGTTAGTACATCCATTCCTGTATCAGCGGTCACCATTGCAGGTAGATGATCAACAAAGATAGGATCAACAATGGCTACTGTTGGAACAAGAGAGTAATCTGCTAATGGATATTTTTTATTGGCTTCAGTATCTGTAATAACAGCAAATGGTGTTACCTCAGATCCAGTACCTGATGTGGTTGGAATACATACGAGTTGTGATTTTTGTCCTAAATCTGGATAACGGAAGGCACGTTTACGAATATCAATGAATTTTTGTTTTAAGTCATTGAAATCTACTTCTGGATGTTCGTAGAATACCCACATTGCCTTAGCAGCATCCATTGGAGAACCACCACCTAAGGCAATAATTGTATCCGGTTTAAATGCTTGCATGAGTTCATAACCTTTTTTAACAGTTGCAAGTGATGGATCGGGTTCAACATCATTAAAGAGTTGAATTTGCACTTTATTACGTCTTGCATTGAGTTGTTCGACAATCTTATTATAGAATCCAAGATCAACCATGGAACGGTCTGTAACTACAAACACACGTTCTACATCACGCATTGATTTTAGATATTGAATTGCGTTTCTTTCAAAATAGATTTTTGGGGGTACTTTGAACCATTGCATATTATTGTTTCGTCTCCCAACTTTTTTAATATTTAACAAGTGAATAGCGGATACATTATCCCCTACTGAGTTTGAACCATAAGATCCACAACCTAAGGTAAGTGAAGGAATGAAGTCATTATAAACATTACCAATACCACCAAATGTTGAAGGTGAATTCCAAATGATACGAATTGCAGGAATAACTTCACCAAACTGAGTTGCAAGTGCTTTGTCTTTAGTATGAATGGCTGCAGAGTGACCTAAACCATCAAACTCTACCATTCTTTTAGCTAGCGCTAAACCTTCAGTACTATCTTTTGATTTAACTAAAGCAAGAACAGGAGACAATTTTTCGCGGGTCATAACTTCCTTAGGTCCCACTTCTTTACATTCTACAGCTAAAACTCGAGTTTCTTCAGGTACAGTAATACCTGCTTTCTCAGCAATTTCAGTTGCATTTTTACCAACTACATTAGGATTTAATTTCGCATCTAAGTAGTTAGCATCTTTAGAATTGACACCAAACATATACTTTTCAAGTTTTACCTTATCTGCTTGAGTTAAGAAATGAACACCATATTCTTTAAGTCCATCTTTAAACTCTTTGTATACATCTTCATCAACAATTGCAGTAGATTCACAAGCACAAATCATGCCGTTATCGAAAGCTTTCGACATGGCGATATCATTAACTGCTTGGGCAATGTCTGCAGTTTTTTCAACATAAGCTGGTACATTACCTGCACCCACTCCTAAAGCTGGTTTACCACATGAATAAGCAGCACGGACCATGGCGTTTCCACCTGTTGCTAGAATAGTTGCAACTCCCTTATGATTCATTAAATCATTTGTTTTTTGCATTGAACCTTTTTCAATCCATTGAATACAGTTTTCTGGAGCACCTGCTAAGATTGCTGCTTCACGAACTACCTTTGCAGCTGCTATAGAACATTTTTGTGCACTAGGATGGAAGGAAAAGATGATGGGATTTCTAGTCTTTAATGAAATGAGTGATTTAAAGATAGTGGTTGATGTAGGATTGGTAACTGGAGTAATACCACAAATAACCCCCACGGGATCTGCAATTTCAGTAATACCTGTAATTTCATCATCATTGATTACCCCTACAGTTTTCAAATGACGCATATGATTAATAACGTGCTCACAAGCAAATAAGTTTTTGGTTGCCTTATCCTCAAACACGCCACGTCCGGTTTCTTCAATCGCAATTTGAGCTAAAGTACCATGTTGATCTAATGCTGCAACACTGGCTTTTGCTACAATATAATCAATTTGTTCTTGGTTTAGCTCTTTGAAATCTTTAAGTGCTTGTTGACCCTTTTCGACTAATTGATCGACTTCAGTATCTATAATTTCTTTTACTTTATTCTCTGCCATAATAAGCTCCTCCTAATATTTCTTTCACCACCATCATATATCTTGTGAAACTTAAAACAAAGAAAAAACAAGCAAATTATTTACATAAATCATCAATAATTTTTATCCTTGATAATGTAAACGCTTTGCTTGTGAATGTTATAACAATATGTATTAAAGTATTTTATTTTAAGCTATTTCGATAGAATAACTGTAAGCCTTTTCAGAATTTGGAGCCAATTTTGTGCTAGTTTTCTTTTCCTCAAGATTACCTGAAGCATCACTATAATCGGGTAATCCATCCCAAGGTTCAATACAAACAAAAGGACCCATTTCGCCTTCTTTCATCGGAGACCATACCCCAACAAAAGGAAAATCAGGAAAACTTACCTTAACAGAACTACCTTTTTTTATATTTAATAAGCTCACTGATTGAATGCCATCATAGATCCATGTATCGATTGGAAAAGCATCCGGTCCCATGACTAAACGTTGGGCTTGTTGCGCTTCTTTTCGATCAATTAATGGTCCATCAAGATGATAAAAATGAGTAACATTAGATTTTGACTCAAAACTCAAAACATCTCCATAGTCACATAAGAAAGCAGGATGGGCACCAATGGTATAAATCATGGTCTTATCATCAAGATTTTCAACCAACCATTTTACTTCTATTTTTGACCAAGAAATTTCATATCCCACATGTATTTTAAATTTAAAGGGATATATATTATAATCTTGCTCTGTAGAGACATAGCTAAACCACAAAGCATCCTCAGTGATACTCTCAAGATGAAAAGTTCTATCTGCAATAAACCCGTGCGCTTTCATATTATAAAGCGTGCCATCATATTGATATTGATTATTTTTCGATGTACCTACAAAAGGGAAAAGTAATGGTGAAATGCCATGCCACCATTTTGCATCCCCATGCCAAAGAATCTCTTGTCCTGTCTCTTGATTTGTAATACCTGTGAGTTGTGCTCCTTTGGGGTCAACTGTAATCTTTAGATAATCGTTCTTTAATTCCATTTTGATTCCTCCCTCAAAATATAGCTATATTATAGAAGTAATTGTACGGATATACAATCAATCATTGAATAAAAAAACCGCCTTTCGACGGTTGGATTTATATTTGGTGGAGCTTACCGGGATCGAACCGGTGACCTCTTGCGTGCCACGCAAGCGCTCTCCCATCTGAGCTAAAACCCCATTGCTTCCCTATTATACGAGATTCTCAACGGAGTTTCAATCTTATTTGAAATTTAATATTTTTTGTAAAAAAGTTTTAGGTTTAAAAAACGCATCTAGACTTGCTTTTTCACTCATTACGGCTTCTCGACCTTTTTGAAGAATCACGTCCGTTATTTTTGTATCAAAGATATCTACTGCTTCCAGCGGTACATTAAATACACAATCCGCTTTACCTACATGACGTTCCTCGGCCTCTCGACTCATCAATTCAAACACACGATTAGCAACTTCTAGTGCTTTCTCTATATGTTGCTCATTGTCAATTCGCCCACGCATAGTAATCGCTAAAGTTTTATCTGCTCCATAATCTCTTAGCATAGGAACAGGACAGTTCATTCTAATACCCCCATCAATTAAGTAAAAATCTTCATAGTTGAAAGATCCAAAGACTAAAGGAAAGCTCATGGAAGCCCTTATGGCTTGAGCTAAATTAACATTAGAGATGACTTGAGATCGTGGGTGATTGTTATTGTATAAATGTGGATGGGATACAAAAATTACCAGTTCCCCTGTGTAAATATCGACAGCTGTTATTGCAAGTGGAATTTTCACATCTGATAAGTGATGCATACCATATTTACTGGTAATGCTCTCAACGAGTTTTTCTAACCAACTCGCTTCAATAATACCATGAGCAACATGGCGACTTTTCAAGATGTCTAAAGTTGAGATTTTTAAGAGTCGATGCTCTTCAATCGTTAAGAGTGCTGCTCTAATTTCATCCAGTATAACATCACTCTTTAACCCCATAGCATATAAAGTGGCTACTAAAGAACCTGCACTAGTACCACTCACAAAATCCGCTTGGATGTGTTTGTTTTCTAGATACTCAATTAAGGCAATTTGTGCAATGGACTTCGCACCACCACCTGAAAATGCGATTCCTATTGTTTCTTTCATATATATCACCTTCTCAATTATTGTATTTATTATACCTTAATAATCTCTTTTAGAGAATGTCATATACATCTTCCATTAAATATTTAGGTGCCACATCAAAGACATTAAATGCACCATAAGTTTTTTCTTTATGCATTCTTACACAAGCATAAGCGTATGCCACCAATACCTGAGCTGTAAATTCAGGATTGGATTGGAGCTTTAAAGAAAACTCAATTTGTGATTGACTATCACTGCCAATCACAAAGCCGCCATGAGGCATGCTTGGAAATTGAGCATTTAGCTCAGCTTGAGTGAGGAAATGGACTTCAGTTTCATAAGGTTCAAAGTAATTAGGCATACTTTTAATTTCATGGGCCAATGTGTCTTGATCCACGCGCTCACTGACAACATAAACAACGCGCTTATGCTTATCAATGATGTCTGTATGACCGCGTCTCGCATTTTCCATAGCTTCTGCTTTTGGAACTGTTACTTGAATTGCATCGATAACTCCTGGAAGTCTTCGAACCGCATCGGAGTGCCCTTGAGAAACTCCTTCACCCCAAAAAGTCTGATTGGATACCTTTAAAATGGACTCGATATAGAGTCTTTGAATACTAAATAATCCTGGATCCCAGCCCACAGAAATAATCGCAGTGGTGCTTATAGCCATCTTATCAACAGTTGTTTGGTGATGTTTGATTAATTTATGATTATCATAAGAATCTACGACATTAAAATATTTCGCGAGTTGAGGAGTTTGTTGAGGAAGATCGGTTGCAGAACCTCCACATAGAATACAAACATCAATAGCTTCTTTATGATCAAGAATCTTATCTAGCGCATAAACTGGAGCAGCAAGCGTCATGACATCTTTGGGGTTTCTTCGCGTGAAAACTCCCGTAATATGGGCATCTTCACGACTTAAAAGTGCTTTTTCAACACCACGTCCCAAATTACCATAGCCCACAATGGCTACTTTAAGCATGTTCAACCACATCCTTTAGTGTATAACGACCCTTATCTTTGGTAATTATATAACGCACAGCTTTAAATGCACCCATAGCGAAAATTTTCTTTGAAAAAGCCTCATGCTTAATCTCCAAAATTTCATCTTCACCTGCAAAGATAACTGAATGTTCTCCCACGACACTTCCCTGACGAATGCTGTGAATTCCAACTTCATTTAAAGACTTGGTTTCAGATTGCCCTTCACGACCATATACAGGATAAAGATTGGGACGTGATGTTTTAAGGCTCTCAAATAGCATTTCTGCAGTACCAGAAGGGGCATCCTTCTTGTATTTGTGATGTTTCTCAATAATCTCTAGATCAAAGTCATCTAAGATGTTAGCTAAGAGTTTAGCTGCTTCTTGCATTGCATAAACCCCTAAGCTGTAGTTTCCTGATTGAACAATCGGAATTTCTTGACTATAACGGTCAATTTTTTCATGTTGCTCAGAAGACAAGCCTGTCGATGCTATCAGCAAAGGTTTTTTCTTTTCTAGAGCATAATCTAAGACCTCATCTAAAAAACTTGCATGTGAGAAATCGACAATTGCATCGTAATAGCAATCGACATCACTCAGTTTTCTATGAGTTTTGAAACTGCGGGTTTCTTTCGCTTTGGAAACACCGGAAGTAATTTCAAAATCATGAGGCAAGCTATTTACAATCGTGCTTCCCATAGCACCATCATAACCAATGAGTAAAATTTTAATCATGGTAGGATTCCTCCAATTTTTCTCTATATTTTTGTGAAAGAGGGGTCAAAGGTAAGCGTAAATTTCCATGGGGAATTAAACCTTTATAGGCCATAGCATATTTAATTGGAATTGGATTGGGTTCAACAAAGAGATTATCAATTATCGGCATCAATCTTTCTTGAATTTCCTTAGCCTTTGTCTTATCTCCTTGAAGATAGCTTGCTACTAGATTATGTGTTTCAAGGGGATGTGAGTTGGCGACCACGGAAATGACTCCATGTCCTTTTCTTTCGAGCACATCGTAAATGAGATCATCATTTCCTGAGTATATATAGAAATCAGGCAAAGCTTTTACAATAGCTTCAGTATAAGTTAAGTCACCTGTAGCATCTTTAATTCCAATAATATTATCGAATTGGCTCAAACGAACCACTGTCTCTACATCAATGTTGACGTTGGTGCGTGATGGAACTGTATATAAAATAATGGGAATTTTAACTGCTTGAGCTACATGAGAGAAGTGTTGATATAAACCTTCTTGAGTGGCCTTATTGTAGTAGGGGGTCACCAAAAGCAAACCATCTACCCCCAGTTTTTCTGCTTCAACACTGAGGTACTCCATGTGCATGGTGTCATTACTTCCAGTGCCTGCAATGACTGGAATGCGTCCAGCTATCACCTTTACTGCAAAGCCAATGACCTCTAAGTGTTCTTTATTGGTTAGAGTCGATGCTTCTCCGGTAGTACCTGTAATAATAATTGCATCTGTTTTATTGTCTACATGCCAGTTAAGTAGGTATTCTAAGGTAGGATAGTCTACTGAATAGTCTGGGTTAAATGGGGTAACAATTGCGACTGCTGATCCTTTAAACATAATCTGGGTCTCCTTTAGTTGTTGATGTTGAATGATTCAATCATTTTTTCCATGATAGTCATGGTATTTTCTTTGTCAAGGATGAATGAAATGCTAATTTCTGAAGTAGACACTTGGTAAAAGCTTATGCCACTTTCGTAAAATATTTCATAAGCCTTTGCAGCTACTCCGGGTTGGGTGCGCATGGCATTACCAATTATAGAAAGTTTAACAACATCTTTTTTTGTAGTATAACTCTCATCTTTTAAGTTTTTTTCTAGACGATTTAAGTCTTGATGATCAATGGTAAATGAAATGTCATGTTGCATATTTTGTGAAATAACATCAACATTAATCCCATCTTTTGCGAGTTGAGCAAATAATTGGGCTGGATTCATTTGTAATTTCTCTATATTAATAATTACAACATCTTCAACCACGGATACATTGCTAAGTCGAGTTTCTTCTAACATTTTGGGTTCTTTCATAATCTTTGTTCCGCTTTCTTCAATAAAACTGTGACGTATTTCCATAGGGACATTGTAGTGTGAAGCAAGTTCAACACTGCGTGGCTCAATGACACTGGCTCCTAAACTGGCCATTTCTAAGGTTTCTTGATAGGTCAGTTCATCCAGTTTTCTCGCATTTTTAAAGATGCGTGGATCCACTGAATAGATCCCTTTAACATCCGTATTAATCTCAACACCACAGTTTAAACTGACGGCTAAGGCTACAGCTGTTGTATCACTCCCCCCACGTCCTAAGGTAGTAATATCATTATCTCGGTTGATGCCTTGAAATCCAGCTACAACCACAACAGCTCCATCAACCAGGTGTTTTTCTATTTTATCCTTTGGTACACTTGCTATACGATTTTTTTGGTGAGCACCTGCCGTTTTAATACCTGCTTGCCAACCTGTAAGACTAATGGCTTCCATATTCATGCTGTGAAGTGTCATTACTAAAAATGCAATGGACTGTTGTTCTCCAGTACTCAATAAAACATCCATTTCACGATCACTGGGGTCTGGATTGATTTCTCTTGCTTTTGCGATGAGTTCATCTGTAAGTTTTCCCATAGCTGATACAACAACTACAACTTGATATCCTTCTGCTTGCTTGTTGGCGATTCGTTGGGCTACTAAGCGCATTTTCTCAATCGAAGCAACAGAGCTTCCACCAAATTTCATCACAATGCGTTTCATAGATTTAAGTCTCCTTGTATAAGGTCATCTAGACTTTGTCGTTTTACCACTAAGTGATGCTCTTTGTCTTTCACAAAAACAACAGCGGGACGCATCATTTTGTTATAATTGCTACTCATGCTGTAGGTATAGGCACCTGTTGATGTCATTAAAAGTAAGTCATCTACGCTAACACCTTTAAGTCTACTTTTATGGCTTAAAATATCACCTGACTCACAGAGTTTTCCTGCAATCGAGTAGTCTTTTTCTTCACCATCATTATGATTTGCAATTAATGCATCGTACTGGGCATCATATAGAGCCACCCTTAAGTTATCAGACATACCGCCATCCACAAAAACATATTCTTTACCAGAAGGTGTTAACTTGGTAGCACCTACTGTATAGAGGGTACTTCCTGCATTATTCACAATGCTGCGACCTGGTTCAATCATGACAGATTCTAAGTTAAGATTATAGCGCTGTGATTCATCATATACGGTTTGAATGAGTTGTTTTAAGAAGGATTCTAAGTTCATAACATCATCTTGTTTTGTATAATAGACACCAAAGCCGCCCCCAATATTGATATCTGTAAAATGAATGCCTTCTTCTTTTAATTCATGATAAACAGACATCAGTGTTCGAACATTCTCAAAGAAGGGTTCAGTTTGATGGATTTGTGATCCAATATGCGCATGAAGTCCTTTAAAGATGAAGTTTTTGTCCTTATATATTGTGCGCATGAGCGCTTTATCTTCGATACTGACTCCAAACTTGGAATCTAGTTTACTTGTTTTAATAAAGTCATGGGTTTGAACATCAATTCCTGGATTGACGCGCAAAGAAACTGCAATCCTTTGATTACGTTTTTTAAGTAGGTTTGAGAGTCTTAAATATTCTTGATGGTTATCTAAGATAATATTACCACAACCAAGCTCTAGTGCGAGTTTTAGCTCTTCATCTGTCTTATTATTTCCATGAAAATGGACCTTACTCATATCAAAACCTGCTTTATATACTGTATATAGTTCTCCTTGTGAAGCGACATCAATACATAAACCTTCTTGTTGAATCAATTGCGCCATTGCTGTTGTTAAAAATGCTTTGGAAGCATATGATATTTCACCTTTAATTTTATCGTGTTTGAAGTTCTTCTTAAAAAGACTAATCGTATTTCGTAGATGAGTTTCATCATAAATATAAAGGGGGGTTCCATATACTTCCTTTAGTGTTTTGACACTCACCCCTCCAATATGAACGAGTCCCTTGTCATCTTGCATCATTGTTCCATGAAATTTCATCACAGCCACTCTCCTTATAAATACAAAAAAGCTATAGGCAAAAGGCCTATAGCTACAAGAACTTCCTTTTGCCCCGAGATATAAAGTGCTTCAAAATAAGAGTCGGGCAACCCTTATCAGACAGTGTTGAACTTATTCAATCCAACCCCAGTATCCGCAGATACTTCGGCAAGCGCACCTTTTACTTTGCGACTTGCGTCCCCTTTATATATCGTTTTTTATTAACTTTCCTAAAACATACCACTTATGGCTACGCTTGTCAAATGATTACTCACTCGTAGATCTAAGGCCTACAACTTGTCCCAAAGGAACAGTAAACAGCAAGCCTTCATTAGGTTTATCCAAGTTTCCTGTTACAGAAATAATCGCATCAATTGCTTCTTTAAGCTTCTGATCGTTTTCAACAATGGTGAACACCGTTTTATTATATGGGTGTTCGCGATCAAAAAAAGTTTTGAGACTTCCAAACATAGGGACATCTTGATTTTTACTTCCATAGAGTGCCGATCCCATACCTTGTGAATCAAGAATGGTTGCACCACTTACACCGGCCTTTTTCAAAGCACTTAAGACTTCTTCTAAAAGTTCATTCTTATTCAATACTAATACTAATGCTTGCATAACTACCTCCTATACCTCTCCCAACTCGCCTGCTTTTCCTATTGCAACTTTTGCTAAGATAGGACCCGCAATTTCAAAGAATAACACTGAAAACAAGATAAGTGTTACAATCCCTCCGGCTTCTGTGGGAAGTTGATTTCTTACAATCATCGACAATCCAATGGAAATACCACCTTGAGGCAACAGAGCCCATCCTAAGTATTTCACCATTTTAGGATCTGATTTTGTGACTTTGGCACCTAAAGTGGTTCCTAAAACTTTACCACTCATACGCCCTATGACATAAAGAACACCTAACAGACCAATATTTGCTAGAATACCTAAATCTAAACTTGCCCCTGCAAAAGCAAAGAATAAAACATTTATTGGCGGAACTAAACTATTTAAATTATTAAAGGTTCGATGGGGCTGTCTTCCAATATTAACATAACTGGCGCCCATAGCCATTGACACTAAAAGTGGGCTCACAGGTAAAACCTTTGCTAAAGCTGGAGCAATTAAGATAGAGAGAAAGACAAAGCTTGTAAGTTCTTCTTCTGACTTTATGCGATTGGTAATACGAGCAATCACCAGACCGATTAAAAGACCCATAGCTAAAGATAAAAATATTTCGATAAAAGGTGCTGCAATCATGGAAAGAGTACTTCCACTAATATCGCCTAAGTAAAACTTAGATGCGGCCATAGCTAAACCAAAAACCATGATTCCCAAAGCATCATCTAAGGCAGCAATGGGTAGTATGGCATCCGTCATGACCCCTTTAGCACGGTATTGTTGGATGACCATGAGGGTTCCAGCTGGTGCAGTTGCTGCAGACATCGATGCAACTATTAAACTGAAGACAAAGTTTTGTCCCGCTAAAAAATACATGATGCTAAAAACAAGTGCTACAACGCCTAATACTTCAAAAACAGTAATGATAAAGATATCCTTACCTACTCTTTTCACAGTACTAATTAAGAACTCTCCACCAATGTTAAAGGCAATTGCAGATAAGGATACTTCATTCACAAAATTAATAATCCCTAAATCTTGCTCACCTATAATATTTAAGAATGACGGACCTAAAAAGAGTCCACCAATTAAATATCCAGTAACATTGGGTAATTGAAATCTACGAGCAACTCTTCCCCCAATAAGACCGAACATCATTAAAAAAGCCAATTTAAAATATATGTTCAATATCATTTCCTCCTACTTCTTTAGTATATGAACAATACGATGCTCTGTCAAATGAGCCATCCTTTGCTAAGAAGTAGTTGCTGCCTTTCTAACAAAAATCATTTGTGCTGCTGGATAACTTATTTCAGCAGTATGACCCTTCATATTTAGATTCATACTTTGATCGAAATCATTAATGGACACCACTTCAAAAACATCATGAATCCTAATTTTTTTTTGAGAAAGATACTGTAAGAGTAATCGATCATCTTCTAAAATATGAACCGATCCCTTATCACCCACTTTTAATTCACTTAAGGAAACGACTGTATTGAAGTTTTCTTCTATGCCATTACCATAAATAATTTTTCCATGGGGACAAAACTGGGGTTTATTTAAATAGTCATTCAAACGATCCATCAATCTGGAAGAGGTCATATGTTCTAAGATATCAGCATCTTCATGGACTTCATCCCACGTATAACCGAGTTTATCAATTAAAAACACTTCCCAAATACGATGTTTTCTAAGCAAGTTTTGGGTTAGATTAATGCCTTGTTTGCTGAGTTTAAATCCAAGGTTTTTATCCTTATGTAATAAATCTTGCTTCAAAAGCTTACTTAACATATCGGATGCTGAAGGGGCACTCACATGCATCATTTCAGCTATCCGCTTATTTGTAAGAACCTTCCCTTTTAGATTTTCTAAGTAAATAGTTTTTAAGTAATCTTCTTGATTACTGCTAATACTCACCATTTTCTTTCACTCCTTCAATAAAGACAGATAAATTATGTTCCAACATCTTTTCATAGGTATCCACCTGGGAATCTTTAGTTCCAATTTCATCAGAGTACACTACTTTTTCAAAGATAGGAACCCCAGTTTCAATTGAGACGGTTTGCATTGGTCGTGGATCGACATTAGATTCTATAAACAAAATGGATACATTTTCTTTTTTTATAAATTCACTGAGCCTTTTGATTTGTGATACAGTTCCTGTTCCTTCTGTATCTACAGACCAAATATACGCTTCTTTCAAACCATAGCGATGATTCATATACTGAAAGGCCCGTTCACTTGTCACAATTACTTTATCACTATCATGAAGCGAATTAAACTCATTTCTATATTTTAAATCAATTTCTTGAAGTCGACTTAAATACTGATGATAGTTACTTTCATAGAAGGACTTGTTTATGGGATCTTTATCGCTAAGTTTGCGGTAAATATTTTCTACCATAATCATTCCATTATTCACATCTAAATAAGCGTGCGGATTGATATTACCTTCATGCATTTCATCACTAAGATAAAGTGGCTTGATTCCTTCACTAAGATTCACTAAAGCGGACTCTTCTTGATTTACTGAGTTCGCTAGCTTAAAGAACCATCCATTTTCTAAATTTAGTCCATTATAGAAAAGCAGATCCGCATCACTGGCTTTCTTGATATCCAAAGGCAAAGGTTCATATTCATGGGGATCTTTACCACTGGGAACTAAATTATGGATTTCGATCTTATCCTGTCCAATTTGATATAACATATCTGTAATAATACCATAGGAAGAGACCACTTGAAGCTTTTCGTTGGGTCTTGAATCAACTGTACATCCTACTAAAAATAAAAGTATCATGAGAATTTTTTTCATGTTTGAGCTCGCTTTCTATACAGTAAATAACCTTGAGTTGGGGAGAATAAATACGCCCCCACAAATAATAAAAAAGAAACAATGACAATCACAGCACCTGAACTTAAATTATACATATAACTTAAATACAATCCTGCGATACTAGATAAGGCACCCAAACTTGCGGAAAGTCCAATCATTTTTTTCATGTTGTGGGTTAATAAATAAGCAGTAGCTGCCGGAGTCACCAACATTGAAACAACCAAGATTACCCCTACTGTCTGTAAGGAGGCAACCGTGACTAAAGTTAAAAGAAGCATCAAAAGACTATCAAAAAACTTTACATTAATTCCATATACTTTTGCCATCAAGGGATCAAAGCTGCAAATAACAAGTTCCTTATAAAAGACAAAGACTAGGATTAATACAAGCAAACCAACGATTAAGGTTGTAATCATTTGACTGCTTTGAATGGTTAGAACATTACCAAAAAGAATCTGGGTTAAATCGAGTGATGTTTGTGCCTTTAGTAATAATAAAACTCCCAAGGCAAAAAAAGCAGAAAATATTACTCCCACTGGGAAATCATTTTTAAGTTTCGTATGTTGATTTACATGAGTTATCAAGTAAATCACTAAAAGACCCATAAGAACCGCACCGATAAAGTAATGAATTCCTAAGATATAAGAAATAACGACACCAGGTAAAATAGCATGACTAATGGCATCTCCCATTAATGCCATTCCTCTTAAAATAATAAAACTTCCCATAACTCCAGCTAATACCCCAACAACAAGTGAGGTGAGTAAGGCCTTTTGAAGGAAACTATAACGCATTAAATCAACGATGAATTCCATAAACTGGCTCC
>CAZZFJ010000027.1:0-10306 GCA_964653415.1 uncultured Erysipelothrix sp.
CAGACTTTGTCAGTGTTTTTTTTCAATGTCTTTATGATTTGCAAAATATACTATCACGATATGTAGTATCAAGATGCTTCCATAACTGAAACGTTTATAATTTGTGGTAAATGTCATTAGAGCAATCGATAAAGTTAATAATAAATCAAAACTAAGTAATATTACGATATTTTTCATAGAGACTGTGTCTCTCAATATAATCTTGATAAACCAAATATTAACACCATACCATCCAAACATGCAAATGACATAGATTATATTGGCTAGGGTCCATATAGTTGGAACAGTCCTAAACTCTCAAAAAATCTTATTGAAACCCAAATTGGGATATTAAAGTCCAAATTCATAAGTAAATGGAAACATTAAAAACTACAGAAAGTCTTTTATATTCTTAAGATCTGGAATCCCTTCATCTTTTTCCCATTTACTTATTGACTTATTACTCACAGATAATAAGTCCGCAAGTTGTTGTTGGGTAAGATTATGTTTCTTTCTCAAATCTTTTATTTGTGTTGCTAGATTAACCTGTGACATCTTAACATCTTCTAAGAACACTATAAAGAAAGTTTCATTATTATGCAATTCAATCCTGTCTACGAACAGTAGACATGTACATCCATGAATGAATGTGTTGATATTGTGTAAAAACAACCATAGTACTGTCATAATATTCATCAATATGTTAAAATAAAAATAAGAAAGTGAGGGTACAAAGATGAAAAAATTTATTCCTTTAGCTGTACTAGCAAGTGCTGCAGGAGCAGCGTTTGTCTACTTGAAAAATAATCAACGTGTGGTGGATAAAACTTTAGCTGAACTTGACAAGTTAACTGAAACAGCTGAAGATACAATTGCTGACCTTGCTAGTGAACTAAATGAGGATAGCACTCAAGAATAGCTATTAAGGAGTCTCAAGGCTCTTTTTTAGTGCAATTATGATATAATAACAAAGATGAAAAGAGGCACTTATGAAACAAGAACTCACAGATCGTTTAATACGATATACAAAAATAAATACACGATCCAATCCATATTCCACAAGCATTCCTTCAACACAAAATCAATTTGATCTAGCGAAAGTATTATTGAAAGAATGTCAGGATATGGGGCTAGAAGATGTCAAAATGAGTAATGTTGGTGTTGTTAGCGCAACGCTTCCATCTAATGTTGATGAATCAGTCGCAACCATTGGTTTTATTGCGCATATGGATACGGCAGATTTCAATTCAGAAAATGTTAATCCCAGAGTTATAGAAAACTATGATGGCAAAGATATTATCTTGAGTGATAACATTGTTACCGATATTAAAACTTTTCCCAATTTATTGAAGTATAAAGGGGATACCTTAGTTGTTACTGATGGTCATACCCTATTAGGGGCTGACAATAAGGCAGGGATTGCTAATATATTAACTGCGATGAACTACTTATTAAAACATCCGGAAATAAAACATGGTGATGTGCGTATTGCTTTTACGATTGATGAAGAAATTGGAACTGGAGCAGATTCATTTGATGTTGCGGACTTTAATGCTGACTTTGCCTATACAGTAGATGGCGGGGGACTGGGCGAAATGGAATATGAAACCTTTAATGCAGCTGGAGTAACAGTGACATTTAAAGGAATTAGTGTTCATCCTGGATCGGCAAAGGATACGATGATCAATGCTAATATCTTAGTACATGAATTTATAAGTGCACTCCCTCAGTACTTACGTCCTGAACATACCTCAGAATATCAGGGGTTTTACATGGTTGACAGTATTCAATCAACCCTAGAAAACGCAACGATGGAAATCATCATTAGAGATCATGACCGTACTATATTTGAAGCTAAAAAAGCATACTTAATGCAAATTGAAGCAGAAATGAATCGTAAATATCCTCAATCTACTGTCAAAGTAGAAATCAAAGATTCTTATTATAATATGAAAGAAATCTTAGATCAAAACATGCATATTGTAGAACTTGCAAAACAAGCTATTGAATCTATAGGATTATCAGCTATCATTGCCCCTGTTCGTGGGGGAACTGATGGATCCAGACTCTCATTTATGGGACTACCAACCCCTAATATCTTTACGGGTGCAGAGAATTTCCATGGCAAACATGAATTCGCAAGTATTGATGCGATGCAAAAGTCTGTAGAAATGATTGTTGAGATTATATTATTAAATTATAAAAATGCAAAGGAGAGAGACCTTGAAGCAAATAGAGATTAAAAATTTAAGTTTTTCATATGATAAAAAATCAAATGCACTGGACCAAATCTCTTTAGAAATTAACAAAGGCGATTATGTTTCAATCATTGGTCATAATGGCAGTGGTAAAAGTACCCTTGCGAAGCTAATTGTAGGTTTGATGAAAGCTGATGAAGGGGATATCATCATTGAAGGAGATATTCTCAGTGAAGAGAATGTCTATGAAATGCGTGAAAAGCTTGCAATCGTATTTCAAAATCCTGACAATCAGTTTATCGGTTCAACTGTAAGAGATGATATAGCATTTGGCTTAGAAAATCGTAGATTTGATCCTGCAAGTATGGATGCAATTATTGAAGATTACGCTAAAAGAGTAGGTATGGAAGATTACTTGAATCATGAACCCACTAAATTATCAGGGGGCCAAAAACAAAGAGTTGCTATTGCGGGTGTTTTAAGCATGCATCCTAAAGTTCTTATTTTAGATGAAGCAACATCAATGCTAGATCCAAAGGGACGTAAGGAAGTTAATGATTTGGTTCATGAACTTCATGAGGATAAAGATATGACGATTTTATCCATTACCCATGATATCGAAGAAGTAAGTAATAGCGATTATGTTATTGTGTTGAATCAAGGAAAAGTCTTTATGGAAGGCAGTCCCAAGTCCGTACTTATGAATGTAGAAGCACTAACAAATATTGGTCTAGATATTCCATTTGACGTTAAATTTTACTTAAAGATGAAAGAAAAAGGGATTGATTTAAAGACCCCCTTTGATGAAGAAAGGATGGTAGACACACTATGGCAATTAAGCTTGAAAAAATAGGCTATACCTATGCTCCAAACTCTCCTTTTTCCTTTACAGCTCTTAAAGATATTACAACTCGTATTCCTGAAGGGAAGATAACAGCTGTTGTAGGCGCAACAGGATCTGGGAAAAGCACCTTAGTACAACATTTCAACGGGCTACTAACCCCTACGGAAGGAACACTCACAATTTATGATCATAAAATTGAGTCCGGCGTAAAAGCAAAAGGACTCAAAAAATTAAGACAAAGAGTGGGTCTTGTTTTTCAGTTTCCAGAAATGCAACTCTTTGATGACACAATCTATAAGGATGTTAGTTTTGGTCCCATTAATTTTGGAATGAGTCAAACTGAAATCAAAGCCTTTGTAGAGGAAGCATTGAATCTTGTGGGAATTGATAAAAGCTTATGGGAAAGATCACCTTTGAATCTTTCAGGGGGTCAAAAACGTCGAGTCGCGATTGCGGGTGTTTTAGCTACCAATCCAGATCTAATCGTTTTAGATGAACCAACTGCAGGACTTGATCCTCAAGGGTCGCAGTCTATGATGGAATTGTTTGAAAACCTTAATAAAAAACACAGTAAAACAATTGTTATGGTAACTCATGATATGGAACATGTATTAAATTATTGTGAACATGTTTTAGTATTAGATAAGGGTCAGATAATTTTTGAAGGGGATGTGAAATCATTTTTTGAGCACAGTCATCTTTTAGATGAGCTTGATATTGTCAAACCTTTAATTTTAAGATTGCACGATGCATTACGAAAAAAAGGATTTAAGATACCACTGACCACCAATCTTGATCATTTAGTTGATCTCTTAAGTCAGGAGGTTCAACCATGAAAAATATTGCTTTAGGTAGATATCTACCCCTGGATTCCTTTATACATAATTTAGACCCGCGTATTAAAATTATGTCGATGATCTTTTTTATGGTTTCAGTATTTCTAGTAGGAGGATCCAATCCTTTTCTAGCATATGCTTTACTAAGTACTATCTTACTCATCGCTATCTTATCCGCAAAACTCACAATATCCTATGTTATAAAAGCCATGAAACCCATGATATTTATGATTGTGTTTCTATCTATCATTAATGTTTTTGCTTATCGAACAGGAACAGTATTAGTTTCAATTGGCAGTTTTAACATCTATAGTGATGCGCTTGTAAACACACTCTTTATTATTTTCCGTTTAATCTTGATGATTATGATCACAACATTACTAACAGCAACTACAGCACCTCTAGACTTAACTTTAGGAATCGAAGATTTACTGAGTCCTTTTAAGAAAATTGGGGTCCCATCTCATGAAATAGCCATGATGATCTCCATTGCCCTTCGATTTATTCCCACTTTAATAGAAGATACACAACGCATAATGAATGCTCAAGCTTCAAGAGGAGTTGACTTCGAAGAAGGAAAACTTAAAGAGAAGATTGTAGGGATTGTATCCCTTATTATTCCTCTGTTTATCTCAGCTTATCACCGTGCAGAAGATTTAGCTGATGCCATGGAAGCTCGTGGATATTCCCCGGGAAACGAAAGAACACGTTACAAGCAATTAAAAATTCGTTTCAATGATATTGTCGTCTTAATTTTTAGCTTTTCTTTATGCTTTATCACCTTTTACGTTTCTAGAGTTCTTGTGATATGAGATATAAGGCAGTAGTGAGTTATGATGGTTCTAACTACAATGGATGGCAAATCCAACCGAATGCTTCCAGCATTCAAGAAGAAATTATAAGAGCCATAAAAATTATGACAAAAGAAGAGGTCATGATTCAAGGTTCAGGTCGAACCGATTCATATGTCCATGCAAGCCATCAGGTTTTCCACTTTGATTCAAGTATAGACTTAGCATCGGAAATATGGACAAAAGCTTTGAATGGTATTTTGCCCTCTGACATTTACATTCAAGAAGTTATAAAAGTAGCCGATGATTTTCATGCTCGTTATGATGCACAATCAAAAACCTATCACTATAAAATCAATACCTTAGCTTATGATGTCTTTAGTCAAAAATATGTACTCCAATTCAATAAAGCTTTAGATTTGGACAAACTCCATGAAGTAACAACTTTATTTGAAGGAACCAAAGACTTTACTTCATTCAATGCCACGCCTTTAAAAGTTGTAGAAAATCAAGTCCGTTTTATTGAATACTTCAGGATTAAAGAAGAAAATGGGATCGTCATTTTTCAAATCAAAGGAAATGGATTCTTAAGACACATGGTCCGTATGCTTGTAGCAACATGCCTTGCTTATCATGAGGATAAAATAAGTTTAAGCGATATACAAGAGGCTCTAGATAATCCAACGAAACAGAGTATCAAGTTCAATATACCAGGTAATGGATTGTATCTTGTTGATGTCGAGTACTAATGAATAGAGCTATAACATAACTTATCCAAAGAACATTAAATAATACTATCGACTTCTGGTACTACCATTAAGTCGATTTTTTTGTGAATAAGTATCAAAAAGTGTCTAAAACATAGCAATTTTTGGCAAAGCAATTGTAAATAGTCTAAAAATAGCATATATTATACATGTTGGTATATACCACCTTTTTGTCTTGGACATATCAGGAAAAGAAAGTATCAATAAGGAGTAAAAACGAGTGAAATATTATACATTCCGGGAGGGTAAATTATGAAATTAATTAAAAAGATTAATGCACTATTCTTAGTGTTTTTGTTGGCAATCACGACGGTGAACTCTAAACCGAATATCGTAGGTGCAAATAACACTGAAAGTGTTCCAAGGACTAATGGAGTACAGAGAGTCAATGCTGATAATTTTGTATGGACACCAGTTTCTATGGAGAACCCATTAGGTGGATCAGATGATTTCAACGGTATATTTTTTGATACTTTTGAAAACTTCAATGAGACTGGAGGACCAGTTGCTGCGAAGCATTTTAATAAAGTTGATATTATTACATTCTCGGAAGGTCATATTGGGGGCATTAACCTTATATCGGATTATACAATCCCACGTTTTAATGTTGGAATTGTAGCGCAAGAATCCATTTCTGGAATTATTGTAGAAACTAATGAAAAGAAAGTAAGAGTTAGTAACGGCGATGCTCTTTTGGGAAATGGTGTGTCAACGAATTTAATCGATCAAATCACTGGAGTTGAAGGGTCTGTATTCTACCGCCAAGATGCTATTGATGCCTTTATGTCTGACGCTAAAGAAGATTTAGCAAATTTAAATCAATTCTTGTGGGATCTACCCACAACTGGAATAACGCAAAAAAATGGCGACATTACAATGGATGCTGAACATAAAATAAATGTTTTTGAGGTTGATTTTTCATCAAACTCAAGACCCAGTCTTTATTTCAATAATGTACAGCCAGATGATACAATTATTATTAAAGTTAAGGGTGACCTAATTAACTTTGAAACAACATTATTGAATAATTCAGTAGTTTATGATAAAAACACTGATCATATTATGAATCGTATATTGTGGGTTGTCGATCCTAATACCCCAGTTATAAAGGTAAATAAAAGTTATATTTATGGTTCAGTGCTAGCTGCCAATACCAATGTTGAATTTATTGGGGGTTATACTACTATAAATGGTAATATCATATCTAATGGTTTAAAGGCGGATAGCGCATCTAGAGGTTCCGAACTTCACTATGTAGGACGTTTTAAAGGAACACTTCCTATTGATAACCCCAGTGAGGTAGTGAATGTTCAAGTTGATAAAAAATGGATTATTGATGGAGTGGAAAAGACTTCAGAAGAAGCAAATTTAATCAATAAGTCTATAATAGTTGAGCTTTATGCAGATGGTGTTTTAAGTCAAGAAGTTGAACTTGACAACAAGACTGATTGGACCACTACCTTTGAAGAACTTCCTAAACATAATGAGGAAGGTAAGGAGATTGTTTATACCGTCAAAGAAAAAGGAACTGAGGGTAATGTGACGGGTTCAGTTAGTGATGGATTTGTGATTACTAATGATGTATCAATCGGTAAAACTGATGTTTCAGTTGAAAAGCTTTGGAAGGGTGAATCTAAACCCATCACGGTTGAGCTTTTAAGACGTATTAAAGGGGATACAGATTTTATCAAAGTTGATGAAGTTGTTTTAGATGGCAGTAACAGCTGGCTTCATACTTTTACAGAACTTCCAACTCAGGATTTCATTAGTTTAAATGAGTATGAGTACAGTGTTAAAGAAATCGTACCGGAAGGGTATAAGCAGGTGACTGTTCGTGATGGAAATTCATTTACTATCACTAACACTCGTGAAGAAGTTATTAATATTAATGTAGAAAAAAATTGGTCTGATAATTATCTAAATGTTGAAAAAGTAGAGGTTCATTTGAAGGCTAATGGTGATGTAGTAAAAACATTAGAACTCACTAAAAATGAGGATTTTAAAGGTGTCTTTACAGATGTTCCCAAGTATGATGCCAATGGACAAGAAATCGTGTATGAGGTTGAGGAAGTTGCTATTGCAGGTTATGAGGCTTCATATGAAGGTAATGTTGGTGATGGGTTTGTCATAAGAAATATACCTGAGCTAAAAACCAAAATGAAAATTAATAAGACTTGGGTTGGGAAAAAGGCTGAGAGTGTAAAAGTCGTTATTAGTTCTGTATATGAACACATTAAACCACAAGAAGTCATCCTTGATGAAAGTAATGGGTGGGAAGCAGAGATTGATGTAGATTACTTCTATATGGGTGGTAAAATACTGTATTCTATTGAGGAATTTATAAAAATAGGTGCAGACTACATCTCGGTTAAAGATCAAGATATCTATATATCGGAAATAGACAAAGTAGATGATAATCATGTTTATACTGTAAACTTAAGGAATACCTTTGATATAAAGAAGACGGAAATTCCTTATCAGAAAGTTTGGAATGGAAATGTTACGGAGGGGCAAAAGATAACAGTTGTTCTAGAGCGACGTTATAAAGGTCAAGATGAAATAATCGATACTCAAGAACAAGTTTTAACATATCCAGAGCTCAGCGGGAAATTTGGAAATCAGGATTTAACTGACCTTGATGGTAGAGAATATGAGTATACAATTAAAGAGCGTGCTATTGATGGATATGAATCTGATGTAACCAAAAATGATGATGGATCATTTACCATTACGAATACTAAGTCTGCTAAAATATCTTTACTTATCAAAAAAACATGGGAAACAAAAGTTGGAGATGAAGTTTCGGTTGATATTTACCGTGCTTCAGACAACGTAAAGGAAGAGTTCTTTTCTACAGTTAATCTTTCTGCCTCTAATCAGTGGACTGCTTCAATAGGAACTGTGGATCAATTTGATCCTAAAGGGGCTCCCTATACTTATAGTGTGAATGAGCAGAAGTATCTAGGATATACAAGTTCAGTTCTTGATGCAGTTATCTCTGATGATGAGATTATATTTGAAGTTGTTAATAAATATAATGTTGAAACTCAAAAATTCTCTGTAATGAAGATTTGGTTAGGTGAAATTGTTGAAGGTCTGGATTCGATCGAAGTAACACTTCAACGAAAACTCAAAGATGCTGATGAAATTGAGCTATTAGATACAATTGAGCTTAAAGAGTCAGAATCCTGGAAAAAAGATTTCCCTAATGATTATCCTTTAACTGATGCTTATGGAAATGAATATGAGTATGAGATTGTGGAACACTTAGATGCAAACTATGTTGATAAGTACACAAGCACTCAAGAATTCAAAGATGGTCAATTTACGCTACGTAATACACGTTCTGGGCTAAGAAACATCGAAGTAAGTAAAGTGTGGAATGGTGGAGACAGCGAAAAAACAACTATCTCAGTATACTTGCATGCTAATGGTGAGATTGTCCAAACAAAAGCACTTAATAAAGTAGATGGAGTTTGGGAAGTTATAAGTTTCAATGAATTGCCTGAATTTGACAATGTAGGTAAAGCAATTGAATATGAAATAACTGAGGGTGCGATTGATGGTTATGATGTCAATTATGAGTATGATGGTGACAAAGTTACTATCACCAATACTATCAGTGGTTTGGTAGATTTTCTTGTTGAAAAACAATGGGAAAATGGACCCGACGCAAAACCTGATATCACCTTTATTTTATACCAAAATGATCGACCTTATAAAGAAGTCGTCCTAAGTAATAAAGATGCAGCTATACATGAATGGAAGCATACATTTGAAAAACTCCCCAAATATGATGAAAAGGGTGAGCTATATAAGTACTCCACTATGGAATCACTAACTTCAACTCAAGATGGTATCCATACATATAAGAGATTGGAAATAGAGAGAGTCTCAAATTATCATGAGATTCATACTAATGAGTATAGTCCAAAACTTATTTCTATTCCTGTAGCAAAACAATGGAACTTGGGTTCTGAAAGTGAAGTTATAGGTATCGAAGAAGGCATTAAATTTATCCTTATAAATGACGCTGATGATACAGACCGCTATGAAATTACAGTAAAAGCAGATGCTGGAGGCAAGTTTGAAGGTGTTTTTAAGGATGTCCCAGAATATAATGAAAAGGGCGAAAAGATTTCTTACAACCTAGAGGAAGTTCATCTTGATGGTTTTGTATCAACTATTACAAAAAATGATGATGGAAGTTTTGATGTTGTAAATACACGTTCTGAATCTCTTAACTTTTCAGTTAAAAAAGCATGGGTATTTCCTAACGAAGATGTTAACCTTGACAAAGTCAAACTGACTTTTGAATTACGTCAGTACCAATATCCCTACTCAGATGATTCCTACGTTCAATATGGTGCAAAAACCTATGAACTAACATCAAATTCTAATTTCATTATGGACTTTAATGATGTTCCAGCATTTGATGATGAGGGATATCCATATCGCTATGAAGTAGTTGAGACAGATATAAGTGGTGAAGTAAGTAACCTAAAAGATATAGATGGAAACTACATTATTGTAGCTCTTTCCTTAGATGATTTTGAAAATGTCATTACAGGTAACACCAATGAAGATTTCTTAATTAGTAATTACTTTGAATCAGAAGAAACTATTACAAGTCTTTTCGTTGAGAAGCAATGGGAAAGTGGTCCACTTCAGGAACCTGTTGATGTTCAATTAATCAGAGTAGATGAAGAAGGAATCAAAACATACTTAGGTACGGTAACTTTAGATGAATCTAACAATTTTTATCATCAATGGACTGGATTACCCAAAGTATCGATTTCTGGAAAAACCTACACCTATGAAGTACTTGAAGTAAGTGATTTCGAAAACTACGTCTCAAATATCATTCCTCAAGATGGTGGTTATACCATTA
>CAZZFJ010000027.1:10406-18864 GCA_964653415.1 uncultured Erysipelothrix sp.
TGAAGTCGAAGTCCCAGAAGGTTATGAGAAATCAATTTCAGAGGATGGTCTAACAGTCACCAATACCTTCATCATTGAAACAACAGATATTACTGTAACTAAAGAATGGGTTGGTGGTGAACTCTTAGGTAAGCGTCCAACGATCACCTTAGAGTTATACAATGGTGAAACACTTGTGGATTCTGTCGAACTGAAAGATGGTGAGACAAGCCATACCTTTACAAACTTAGCCAAAACAGATGCATCAGGTAAAGAGATTACGTATAGTGTCAAAGAACTACCTGTTGCAGGTTATGAAAGCACAGTAAAAGGCTTTAAAGTCACCAATACCTTCATCATTGAAACAACAGATATTACTGTAACTAAAGAATGGGTTGGTGGTGAACTCTTAGGTAAGCGTCCAACGATCACCTTAGAGTTATACAATGGTGAAACACTTGTGGATTCTGTCGAACTGAAAGATGGTGAGACAAGCCATACCTTTACAAACTTAGCCAAAACAGATGCATCAGGTAAAGAGATTACGTATAGTGTCAAAGAACTACCTGTTGCAGGTTATGAAAGCACAGTAAAAGGCTTTAAAGTCACCAATACCTTCATTGAGGAACCAGTGATTCCAAGTGATGAAAAAACATCAATTATTGTTGAGAAAATTTGGATAGGTAAGCCTTTGGATGAGGTGAAAATTTATCTTTACGCTGGTGGAATACTAGTTGATGAAGTTATCTTAAGTACTGATAATGCTTGGCAATTTGAATTTAGCGATCTTAATGTTTATGATGAAAATGGTGTATTAATTGAGTACACAGTTTCTGAACAAGAGTATGATGGATATACAACAATAATCCAAGAAACTGATAATGGATTTACAATCATCAATGAGGAGAATGTACCTGAGGTTGAGGAACCTGAGAATCCTAAGGGTGAAGAATCAATTGGTAGAGAACCAGATGATAAGGGTAATGGATCGATTGAGAAACTTCCTCATACAGGTAGTGTATCAATTCTTCCTAAACTCGCGAGTGGTTTTGTGGTTTTAGGTCTAGGCCTACTGTTCATAGGTCGTTCTAAAGAGGATGACGAAGAGTAAATTTAATGTTAAAGTCGAAATTCCCTAGTTTGGGAATTTTGACTTTTTTTATGCGGGTCGTGTTATGATATGGTTAAGAAATGAGGGAGAGTATGAAGATTTTTCATATAGCAGATTTACATTTGGGAAAGCGAGTTAATGAGTTTGATATGCTGGATGCACAAAGGGATATTTTAAGTCGAATTTTACTTGAAATAGAGACTTACCGTCCTACTGCACTGATTATTGCGGGTGATATTTATGATCATGTTGTGCCCAGTGGTGAAGCTATACGCGTCTTTAATGAATTTTTAAATGGACTTCAGCGTCTAAATCTTAAGGTGTATATTGTTTCTGGAAATCATGATTCTAAAGAAAGACTTAATTTTGCTTCTGGCTTATTAAGTCATTTGAACTTTCATATTGCTTCTTTTTTAGAAACCAAGGTTTTTAAGGACAGTATTGATGAGAATGTTGATATTTATATGATCCCATTTTTAAGACCTGCTGATGTGCGAACTTTATTGAATACGGATGTCAAGGAATATGAAGAGTCCTTTCGTAAGATGGTGGACTTGATTAACTTAGATTCATCGAAGTTTAATATTTTGGTATCTCACCAGTTCTTTACTTTTAGTGGTTTGGAACCTGAAAAAAGTGATTCTGAGATTTTTAGTGTTGGGAGTTTGGATAATATTGATGTTTCAGCAGTTGATAAATTTGATTATGTCGCCTTGGGTCATATCCATCGCCCTCAATATATTGGATATGAACATATTCGTTATGCTGGATCTATTTTGAAGTATTCTCAATCTGAAGTGAGTCACTTGAAGTCTATCACCGTACTAGATATTGATGGGAAAGATTTATCTATTAGTACAATCAATCTTAAACCACAACAGGATATGGTTCATGTCAAAGGGTATTTAGAGGATATATTGGGTGAATCCTCATATAATCCTAATGACTATACTTATGTTACTTTGTTGGATGAAAATCCTTCTGTGGATGCTTTGGCACGATTACGAAAGAAGTTTCCGTTCTTGATGAGTTTTAGATATGATAATTTGCGTTCGAAACAAGAAAATTCGGAGGGTATTTCCTTTGGAATGTTAAAAGATCTCAAACCATTGGATTTATTTAATAAGTTTTATGAAAGGCAAAATAACCAGGGTTTGACTGAAGATCAATATAAGTTTGTAACACAGTTGATGGAGGATGTTGATGAAACCAATTAAGTTAGAAATGCGTGCCTTTGGGCCCTATAGAGATACAACAGTAATTGACTTTACACGTTTTAACGAGGCGAGTTTGTTTCTTTTAACAGGAACGACAGGCTCTGGAAAGACTATGATTTTTGATGCATTAACATTTGCTTTATATGGTGTTTCTAGTGGAAATGGGCGTCCAAACACAAGCTTACGTTCACAATATGCTAAAGATGATGTTGAAGCGGTAGTAAGCTTTGTATTCAGTCATAATGGCAAACAGTATACTGTAACTCGCAGTCCCAAACAATCTTTCGTTAAGAAAGGGGGGCGTGTCATGCGCGAGCATGGTCCGGATGCTCATTTAGTCTTAAATCAAGAAACATTGGCTTCAGGTGCAACAAGAGTAACACAACAAATTGAGTCGATTTTAGGGCTGGACGCAGATCAGTTTAAGCAAATAGCACTCATAGGTCAAGGTGAGTTTAGGGAGTTGTTAAAAGCATCAAGTGCAACCCGTAAAGAAATATTTCGAAAAATATTTAATACGCGCTTTTATCAAAAATTTGAAGAAAAATTAGAAGCAATCAATAAAGAAGCGAAGGTCAACTTTGAATTTGAACTAAAAAAAATTGAGGACATGATGAAAAATATGGATGATATTGATTTTGAGGATGTATCGGTTCATGACCTTGATAGAAATATTGAACAAGTGGAGCAAAATATAAAATCAAGTTACCTCGAAATAGACGATATAGTATTAAATAGAAGTAAAGCTAATGCATCATATGTTGAAGTAACACAAACTTTGGAGAAAGATAAAGCCCTAATTGAAAAATTCCAACTGCTTGAGGCAAATAAGGTTAAGCTTGAAAAAGAATTAGAACAAGAAAGCTACTATAAAAAGTTACAGGAGCATTTGGAACTTTTGGAGAATTTGCTTTCTGAAGTACATCCTAAAGAAAAAGCACTTAAAATATCACTTGAAAAATTAGAAGCGAACCAATCCAAAAATAAAAATCTTTTAGTTGAATTAAAGAAGGGCCAACAGCATTTAGAGAACTTTAAAAAGGAATCAGAATCACTTTTAAAAGTGTCGGATGTTTTTGAAAATAACAAGCAAAAAATTCAACGAATTCAAACTCAACTTAAGGATTATGAAATTTTAGATACTCTTCAATTAAGAAAAGAAACACTATTAGGTCAAATAGGAAGCTCAAAACTAGATCAAGAATTACTTAGAAAACAAATAGAGGAAAATGTTGAAGTTCTATCAAAGGCACGATTAAACCTAAAAGTAAAAGCACAATTAGAAGTTGAAACTAAAGATTTGGAACAGAGGCTCCAATCGATACTTGATTTTCAAAAAATTAAAATCATACATGATGAACTAAACCAAAAAATTGAAGAGTCCAAAAACGAGTTAGGAAAATCACTCCAACAATTAAAAGTGAAACGTGATATTTATAATGATAAAGAGCATTTATTCTACTTAGCACAAGCCGGTATCCTTGCAAAGTCTTTAATAGAAGGTGAAGCTTGTCCTGTTTGTGGTTCATTTGAGCATCCGCACAAAGCAGTTTTAAGTGAAAGTGATCTCACAAAAGAAATGATAGATATCTTGAAGGCAGAAGTAGAAGTCGCTGATGAGAAACGGAGTCAACTACAAAGCCATTTTTCTAATTTGAAAGGGCAATTGGATACTATACAAAGCCAATTTAACAACAAGAAAACACAATATGAAACTCTAGATATAAATTTTGAAATTCAGAAAATGGAAGCAGAACTGATGCAGAAAAAACAAAGTTTGGAAGGTCTTGTGAATTTAGATGAGCTTATCCAAAATTCAGAGTCTTTAGAGACTACGCTGCAAAATAAGTTATCTATTAATGATAAAGTCTATCGCGACTTGGAAAAAGACTTTATTCAAGTAGAAACAGCTTGGAAAGAAAAAAGCAGTCATTTATCTTTTACAAGTTATGATGAAGCGAAGATAGAACTTGATAAACTTAAAAAGCAGGTAGGTGAATATGAGCTAAAACGTGATACATTAGCCGACTCTATCTTGAATCAGGAAAAAAGTGTATCCAAGATTTTGGGTTCGCTTCAGCAATTGGATATAGAGAAAAATAATTTAGATGAAGAAGTTTTAAGTTCTCAAAAGGAATATAGAGAGGCTCTTAATAAATATCAATTTACTGATGAAGCAAAGTACCATGAGATTTTGAGTTCAAGTGGTCAAAAAGATGATGATAAGAAACATCTTAGCAACTATCATACGCGATTGAGCAATCTTAAGTTTGTGATTCAAGGAGCATCCTTAGAACTTAATGATCAAATAAAACCTGAGTTAAGTGCTAACTTGACATTACAAACATCTCTTAAAGAACAAATGGATAATTTGAATCATCGCTATGGTGCACTTTTAGCAAATGTTAAAGCTAAAGAAATTAGCTTGATCAAGTTAAAAGATTTGCAGGCGAGCTATCTTGATAAGAAGAAACACTATGAAAATGTCAATGACTTGTTTAGAACAGCAACGGGTAAAGTTTTGGGTAAAGATAATATTAGTTTTGAAACCTTTGTTCAAACGGCCTATTTTAAAGAAGTAATAAAACATGCGAATAAGCGTTTGGACATTATGACTCAATCTCAGTACTCTTTAATTTTGCGAGAAGATGCAACAGATTTGAAATCTCAAAGTGGGTTAGACTTGGATGTGATGGATCATCATACCAATTCAAGACGTGAAGTTTCTACCTTATCGGGTGGGGAATCTTTCAAAGCAGCTTTGGCTTTAGCCCTTGGAATGAGTGATGTCATTCAAAGCTTTGCTGGTGGTATTGAAATTGATATGTTATTTGTGGATGAAGGATTTGGGAGTTTAGACCAAGAAAGTCTGGATCAAGCTATGAAGGTACTTAATGATTTGTCGCAATATTCTACCATGGTTGGAATTATCTCACATGTGAGTGAGTTAAAGCAACGTATTGAACAACAAATAGTGGTTACAAAGGGAGTAGAGGGAAGTAGCATTCAAATCATTACATAAGAAAAGGTCGACTCAATTTTTGAGTTGACCTTTTTCTTATGGCATAAATTTAAGAATAATATCTCCAAGGTTATTTGATATTTCAATAGACTTGATGTCTTCTAAAGATGGATTGGATTCAAAGGTATTGTCAAAGCCGTTTTGTTTCTGTCCATTGATTGATAAGGAACCCAGGTCTGTTTTTGCTTTAATATGATATGCATCTTGAGAGTCTAAAATAGTCGCATCAACTTTTCCTAAGTCGCTTTCTATTTCCAAATGTCTAGCTTGGCCTTTGAAGTAACTGTCACCCACATCGCTCTCAATTTTAAGAGTTTCGAAAGTCCCATCTATATCAATATTCCCTACACTGGATTCAACTTCTGCAAAGTTTACATTGCAATTTCTGATTAAAATATCACTGACATCATTGTCCACAACAAGTTGATCAATATTTATATTCGATATATTGATTGAGCCAACATCAGAGTCAATGTTCACTTGTCCCAAATCTTCCATTGTTGTGATAATAATTTTGGGTGTGTCAAATGTTTTTACGAAGTACTTATGCACTATTAATTTTAAAGTAAGTGTACTTCCTTGGACGGAGTATGTCAGTGTATAAGGACATCCCTCGCACTCAGTTACTTCAATTGCGTATTGGTCCCCTTTGACGATACTTATATCTGCTAGATCGACATCGATATCAAGTGAGTCAAAACTGTTTAAGTTTTCTTTTACACTATGACTATTATTGGTAGTGCTAATTTGTGGTCTAAAGTCAGGACCGATATTGAATAAGCCTTTTGGATTAATGTCAAATACTACTAATGACAATATCGTACCCAAGGTTCCAACGACTAATAGTATAAGTCCTATTCTCATCATTTTCTTCATTGCGTTACTCCTTTCTGAGATCTTCTATGGATTTTTTTGGATAATGCTTCAATCACTACTGATGTGAGTCTAAGAAGTAGCATGAATAAGACGATACTAAGCCCAATAAGAGCTATACCAGCAAATACCATTACTACAGCATGCTTAGGTAAGTTAAGTAAGATTGTGGCACTAGAAGCTATTAAAGCAAAGCCACCCAATCCTAGTGCTAGTGTGATGAGGTAAAGACTGAGTCCAATAATAAATATCGATAGTAAAAGGAGTATCACCGCCACCAAAAGTGGAATGGATATGGGAGCTGATAAAATTCCTAAGATAATTAACCATAGCTTATTTTTTCTAGGGGACTTGTTTTTTTCTTCTGTAGAAAAAACATCCTGACCCAAGATATTCTTTGCGAACTCTTGTGGTGTACCCAATTGTTGTATTGCCTTCTCATCATCCATAAGTTCATCAAAATATTCTTGAACATATATGAGTGCAGAGTCAACCTCTTCTTGAGGTTTAGTGCCTAAAGCGATACGAAGGCTATTAAGGTATTCTTGTTTAGTCATTGATTTCACCTCTCATAAGAATTGCGGAGATATTTCCGACATATTCCTTCCATGCATTTTTGTAGTACAATAGTTTATTATTTCCTTCTTGGGTAATGGTATAGTACCGACGGTTTCTTCCATCTACTTCTTTATCATAAGTTTCTAAGTAATGCTCTTTAGAAAGACGACGCAAAACTGGATAAAGTGTAGACTCCGAAATTCCCAGTTGAATTTTTATTTCCTGAGTAATCTTATATCCATAAGTGTCTCCCTGAGAAACAATGGATAGAACACAGGCATCCAAAAGTGTTGAATTTACTTGAAATGACATACAATACCCCCTTTCTAATAATATTATACGCCGTATAGTATTGAATGTAAACTAATATAGTAAATATGCAAAAAAAATATTAAAAAAGCAGCATTACTACCTTAAAATAAAACATACATATAAATAAGAAAATAGATATTTAATAGATAGAATCAATGCTTGAACAAACAGAAAATTTTAAATTGTAATATAAGGGATATGACTTGACAATTGGCGCTAAAAGCCATAGAATAGTAATCGGCACTTTATGCCAAATAGTAGCCCCGGAAACTACTTTTGGTTTAGGAGGATTAAGATTATGCGTCAAACAACTATGACGAAGCCAGCAGAGGTAGTGCGTCAATGGCACATTGTCGATGGAGAAGGTCAAACACTAGGTCGTTTAGCTACTCAAGTCGCACATGTACTCAGAGGAAAGCACAAACCAACATTTACACCTAACGTTGATACAGGTGATTACGTAATTGTTATTAATGCAGATAAAATTGTATACAGCGGTGATCAAGAATTTAAAAAATTCTACTACAATCACTCACATTTCCCAGGTGGACTACGTACTCGTTCAATCAAAGAAATGAAAGAAAAGTACACAGTTGAATGGGTTGAAAGAGCAATTCACGGGATGATCCCACATACAAAATTAGGCGACAAACAACGTAAACATTTATTTGTTTACACAGGTGATCAGCATCCACATGCTGCTCAACTACCACAAGAAATGGTAATTAAGGGATAGGAGGAAATATGACACAGAAAAATAAATCAGTTATGTATCAAGGTACAGGACGTCGTAAGACATCTGTTGCTCGTGTATATTTAACTCCAGGAACAGGACAGATTACAATCAATAAATTACCTATTGATGAATATCTACCTAGCGAATTACTACGTATGACAGTACGTTCACCATTTGAAGTTACTTCAACAGAAGATACTTTCGATGTTAACGTTAATGTTTACGGTGGTGGACTTACAGGTCAAGCTGGAGCAATCCGTCACGGTATTGCTCGTGCGCTAAACGAAGCATCAGTTGATTACAGACCAGCACTTAAAGCTGCTGGATTCCTAACACGTGATTCACGTGCGAAAGAACGTATGAAACCAGGTCTACGCGGAGCTAGACGTGCACCACAATTCTCAAAACGTTAATTTACACACGTTTTCAATTCAAAGTCATTGTATTTATACAGTGGCTTTTTTTGTGTTTAAGTGCAACAATAATCTCTAAAACCCACTAAAGAGTGGACGACCAGTTCTCATATCCTCTTACTTCAAGAAATTTGTAATTTTAATCAAGTACGATGAAATACGCTAAGATACGCTACAGTTGCAGCTGAAGTGTAACAAATTATTTTTTGTTGCACTTTCATTCATATCTCATTCATA
>CAZZFJ010000028.1:0-18619 GCA_964653415.1 uncultured Erysipelothrix sp.
CTTTTTAATCAAAAAGGAGAAAATTATGAAAAAATCATTTCCAAAAGGATTCTTATGGGGCGGAGCTACCGCTGCCAATCAAGTTGAAGGTGCATGGAATGTAGATGGTAAAGGCATGTCAGTATCTGATATCCTAATGTATCGTCCTTTCCTAGATCGCCAAGACTATAAAGCTGTAAATAACTACTCATTACAAGATATTGAAGATGCGATGCAATCAAACTCAACTCGCTATTATGCTAAAAGACGTGGTTCTGACTTTTATCATCACTATAAAGAAGATATCGCCTTGATGAAAGAAATGGGTTTTAAAGTCTATCGTATGTCAATTGCATGGTCTAGAATATTCCCCAATGGGGATGATATAGAACCCAATGAAAAAGGACTTGCTTTTTATGACAAAGTATTTGATGAGTGTTTAAGACAGGGGATAGAACCTCTAGTTACCATGTCACATTATGAACCCCCAATCAATCTAACGTTAAAGTATAAGGGATGGAGTGATCGACGGGTTGTTGATTTCTTTGTTCGCTATGTAGAAGTTATTACCACTCGGTATAAGGATAAGGTTAAATATTGGCTAACATTCAATGAAGTGGACAGTATGGAACGTCATCCATTTACAACTGGAGGATTTATTGAGGAGCAATTTCCAAATGAAAATTTTGAAGAAGTTATTTATCAAGCCATGCATCACCAATTTGTGGCCAGTGCTTTAGCTACAAAGATTACCCATGAAACAATACCCCATTCAAAAGTAGGCTGTATGATTACGATGCTTGTAACATATCCCTACTCATCAAAACCAGAGGATGTTATTGCAGCGCAACAAGCTCAAAGAAAAAATTTAGCTTTCTCCGATACACAAGTCTTTGGAGAATATCCTAAAACACTCTTAAAATACTTCGAGAACAATCACATTGTGATACGCAAGGAACTGGGAGATGATGCGATTTTGAAGCAATACCCTGTAGATTTTGTTTCTTTTTCCTATTATTCCTCTTCATTAACAGCTGCCAATCCTGATAGTTTAGAGACTACAGCCGGAAATACTTTCATGGGTATAAAAAATCCTCACTTACCTTCAAATGAGTGGGGTTGGCAAATGGATCCTTTGGGCTTAAGATATGCACTTGTAACACTTTATGATCGTTATCGCTTACCCTTGTTTATTGTTGAAAATGGCTTAGGAGCCAATGATGTCCTTACAGAATCAAATACTGTAGAGGATGATTATCGTATTGAATATCTACAAGAACATGTTAAGGCAATGCGAGATGCGATTGTTGAAGATGGTGTAGATTTAATGGGGTATACAACTTGGGGTTGTATTGATTTAATCTCAGCATCGACTAATGAAATGTCGAAGCGCTATGGATTTATTTATGTGGATAGTAATGATTTGGGTGAAGGTAGCTTTAAAAGATATCGTAAAAAATCTTTCTATTGGTATCAAAATCTCATTGAGTCTAATGGGGCAAATCTTTGAAATAAGAAAATAAATTTCACGTATTAGTCTCTAGAAATTAAAAAGAATGAAAGAAAGTTCTATAAATTGAGATTCGCTTGTAAACAAGACGTAAAGAAAATAAACTAAAATTAACAGGAGGAATATCACAGATGAAAGATATCAAAATTGTTACAATTGGTGGCGGTAGTAGTTATACCCCAGAACTCGTAGAAGGTTTTATTTTAAGACAAAAAGAATTGGACATTAAAGAATTATGGCTCGTTGACATTGAAGCAGGTCGACATAAACTTGAAATTGTTGGTGAAATGGCCAAACGTATGGTTAAGGCTGCAGGTCTTGATTGGGAGGTTCATTTAACATTGGATCGACGTGAAGCCCTCAAGGATGCTGACTTTGTGACTACACAGTTTAGAGTTGGATTACTGGATGCTCGAATTAAAGATGAAAGAATTCCATTCAAATATGGCATGATTGGTCAGGAAACAAATGGTGCTGGAGGTATGTTTAAAGCCTTTAGAACGATTCCAGTAATCCTTGATATTATTAAGGATATGGAAGAACTTTGCCCTAATGCATGGTTGGTTAACTTTACAAACCCTGCAGGTATGGTAACTGAAGCTGCGATTAAAGTAGGTGGCTGGCAAAAAACTGTAGGACTTTGTAATGTTCCTATTGGCTCTTACACATTGAATCATGCTATGCTAGAAAATACAGAAAATTCACTCTATCATAAATATGCTGGATTAAATCATTTCCACTGGCATAAAGTGTGGGATAAGAGTGGAAAGGATAGAACTCCTGAGCTAATTGAAAAGATCTTCAATCCAGCAAATATTGGGGAAGAAGCTATTGCAGAGGTGGCAAATATTCAGAAAATACCTTTTGTTTATGAGCAAATTAAGAGCTTAGGTATGTTGCCTTGTGGATATCACCGTTACTACTATATTACTGAACAGATGCTAGAACATGGTTTAGAAGATTATAGAAATAATGCAACTCGTGCAGAAGTTGTAAAACGTACTGAAGCTGAACTATTTGAACTGTATAAAGATCCAGCATTGGACCACAAACCAGAACAACTGACACAGCGTGGGGGTACCCATTACTCTGATGCTGCATGTGAACTGATTGCATCCATTGTCAATGATAAGAGAACAGTCATGGTCGTATCAACTCAAAACAATGGTACCATTACTGATTTACCTTATGACAGTATCGTAGAGGTGACATCTGTCATTACTGCACATGGACCAGAACCAATGAACTGGGGATCTTTTGGACCTGAAGCTCGTGGTATCTTACAATTGATGAAATCCATGGAAGAGTTAACAATTAAGGCTGCAGTGACTGGGGATTATAACACAGCAATTCAAGCCTTCACAGTAAACCCATTAGTTACTTCAGGAAGAATTGCAGTAAATCTGTTCAATGAGTTATTGCTTGCACATAAGGATTACCTACCTCAATTCAAAGACAAAATTAAAGAGTTAGAAGATTCAGGTTTAGAGTATATCCCTTCATAATTTAATATATTTTAGATGAGTCAAAGTATCCACTTTGACTCATTTACTTACAGGAGAAAGTATGAATTACGATATTGTATTTCAACAGTACATTACAATTACCTTACTCATTATGATTGGTTTTTTTCTTGCGAGAAAACACATATTCAGTCCAAAAACAGTAGGCGAGTTGGCAGTGTTTTTATTGAAAGGAATTACCCCTCTTATAGTTTTTGAGAACATGGTACTCAACCCTTCTAACTTAGAATTGAATGACTTCTTAGGCTTATTTTTAATGAGCCTTATGATAGTAATTTTAGGATATGGTCTCAGTTTACTATTTAAAATAAAAGATCCACTGAAACAATTTGCGATAACATTCTCAAATTCTGGCTTTGTGGGTATTCCTTTAGTGACCAGTTTTATTGGGGGTCAATATGTACCCTACATTATTCCATTTATCATTGCGCAAACACTTCTAGTTTGGACTTTGGGTGTACTCATGATCTCCGATTCGATGCAAGATGTGAACTTGAAAAATGTATTTAGAAATCCAGCAGTCTTTTCATTTTTTATCAGCATTGCCTTTATTTTGCTGAAAATTACAGTGCCCCAATCACTCAGTCAAACAGTCAAAATGTTAAGCAGTCTCAACACCCCAATAGCGATGATTATACTAGGAACATATGTGGCGGGCATTGATATGGAAATGATGACACGATTTACAGAGCTTGTATTTGTCAGTGTGATGAAACTACTTATAGTTCCTTTGGTAAGTTTAGGGGTCCTAAAGTTTCTACCCGTCTCTGATGTGAAGGTTCTCTTAACTTTATTGATTGTAATAGCATGTCCTACGGGAACAACTGCAGCTATGTTTTCACAAATTTATGGCAAGGATCCCGTTTTCTCAGCCAGCATTGTTTCCGTTACAACTTTATTGAGTTTATTTACCATACCCCTATTACTTTTAGTCGCACAAAGTGTATTATAAAACTATGATGGAGGAATTTTAACATGATATACCTTTACTACTTTTCTATGTTCTTCGGATTGGGAATCTTATTAAGCTACCTTTCTGTTTTCTTTTTATCCGCCACATCCATGACGGAAGCACAAGTCACTTTAATGATGACTTTTGTTCCTGTGATTGCCTTTTTTTCAAGCAATGTTTTGGCATTTGTCAGTGATAAATTTAGAAAGCATAAAGTAACTTTAAGAATTGTATTATCTTCAGTCATCGTACTGAGTCTGTTACTGCTTTTTGTTGTAAGGTTTAATTCTATAGTGCTTGTAGTACTTGCCTATGCTACCTTAGCTTTTTTCTTAAATGCACCTGGCCAACTTACAGAAAATTTTGCACTAGAGTACTCAAAGCTCAATTCTATCCCCTATGGTCGCTTACGTTTATTTGGTTCCTTAGGCTTTGCAGTGGCGGGATATGTTGGGGGTATTCTTACGGATAGTTTTGGTTTACAGATAATTTTTGTAGTGTTTGCTTTTTGTATGTTAATTCCCTTACTTTTGGTATCAAAACTTCCTAATATTGGTCATATTGAACACAGTTCTACAGAAGGAGTCTATAAAAAACTATTAAGCAATCCATCCTATATTCCAATTCTTATTGCCTCATTCACTGTTTTAGCAGCAACTGGAGTCATTTCTACTTTTTTTGGAATTTATGTTAGGGAGTATGCAAACTTAGATTTAAAGTTTTTGGGATTGATTGTACTCATTACCGCTGGAACTGAGATTCCTATGATGTATATATCAGATAAGTTAATTGATAAGTTTGGTGCTTATAAGATTTTATCAGTGGCTGCTTTTTTAAACATGGTCCGCTTCTTATCTTATGTACTATTTCCAAGTGCTCCTGTGATTCTTGTTGTTTCACTCACTCATGGTGTTGGATATGGATCGGCTTATACCGCAATTATGCATTTAATATCAGAACATGTCCCTAAGGATATTCGTGCTTCAGCAATTTCTTTAAATGCAACATTAGCGATGGGTTTGGGATCTTTCATAATTTCTTTTGTGGGAAGTCGCTATCTCAATGCAAAATCAGTATTTGCAATGATGGCACTGGTTGAATTTCTTGGAGTAATATTTTGTGTTGTCGTGTCTCAAAGAGAAAAAAAGAGACTGGATGCTAGTGTGATTCATGCATAAATTTTAAAAGCGGGTTTCTCGCTTTTTGTCTTTTTTGGAAGAAACTTCCTAATAACTTGAAATAAAAATTGGAAAATATGGAATATTTTTCCACACCCAAGTAAAAACTTGTTTTGAAGTTTCAAATTGTCTATTATAAAATTATAGAGAAAGGGCATACAGATAATGACTCAAATGATAATTAGTGATTTTGACAGAACTTTAGTCAGAGAAGATGGCACCATAAGTGAACGTAGTAAAAATGCAATTAATTCAATCAAGAAAAGAGGCATTCTTTTTGGAATAGCCACGGGTCGTAATAGTGAGAATATCACTCAAGCTCTAAAAAAACATGGCATTTATGATTTCTGTGATCTCATTATATCTGCCAATGGTGCCGAGACTTTGGATATGAAAACTCATGAAGTGACAAAAGGGCATTGGCTGAGTAAAGATACGATTGTTAAAATAAGTGAGCATTTTAAGACACGCGATAACATTGTCTACTTTCTAGAGTCTCACTCAAAGATTCTTACACAAAAAGATAATATTTCAGTTTCTAGAATTTCAAAGGGGATGAAGCTAGAGGTTGAGTATCTTGATATCAATGAAATAGAAAACATGGACTACCCTAAAGTATTGTTTTCTGTCAATGATGAGGATCGTCCTTGGATGGATGATTTTCTAGGAAGACATCAGAATATATATGGAGCCTATGGTTTTAGTACACATAAAGATATTTACGAATTTGTGGATGTGCGCGTTTCAAAGTATAAAGCAATTGAAACTTACTGTCATAAAAATGATATTGCGATTGCGAATGTCCTTAGTTTTGGGGATTCAAATAATGATTTAGAAATGATTGAAAAAACGGGTCGAGGAGTTGCGGTAAAAAATGCCAGTCCTGAAGCTCTTAAGGTATCGGATTATATAACCTTATCACATAATGAGGATGGCGTTGCTCACTACATAGAAAGATATGTGCTAGGAGAATAATTTGGTTAAAATGATTGTAATGGATATGGATGGAACTTTGTTAAGTCCAGATAAAGTGATTCAAGAAAAAACTAAGGAAGCCTTAATGAAGGCACAAGAAAGTGGGGTCAAACTTGTACTAGCATCGGGACGCCCTTTTTCAGGATTGTTGGAGTTTGCCTATGAGTTAAAGATGGACCAGTATGATGGTTATCTTATTTCCTATAATGGGGCACGTTTAAGTTCCATGAGGAATTTAGAAACGATTTGGGAAGAATGCATTCTAAAAGAGGATGCTAAGGAAATTTTGGACCATTTAGAAAATTTTGATGTGATACCTATGATTCAAGATGATCAGTATATGTATGTCAATAATGTATATGATGGGATGATTCATATAAGGGATCAAGATTTAAATATTATTGAATACGAATCACGTGGGGGCAAGTTTATGTTGTGTGAAAAGAAGCATTTGGGTGATGCTTTAAATCATGATTTATATAAAATATTAGTTGCAGGTGAAGTCGATTATCTACAAGATATCTATACAGAACTGTCTGCCCCTTTTAAAGATAAGTATAATTCGATGTTTACTGCGCCATTCTATTATGAGTTTACCCACAAATTAGCAGACAAAGGATTGGCTTTGATGGAGTTATCAAAAGTCACAAATATTGATTTATCTGAGATGATTGGTTTTGGAGATGATCTCAATGATTTGCCATTTCTAAAAATCGTTGGCCATGCAGTAGCAATGAAAAATGCAAATCCAAAAATATTGGATCATGTACATGCAGTTTGTGGTAGTCATGCTGAAGATGGTATTGGACACTATCTTCTAAAATATTAATTAAAAGAAGGAGGATTAACTGATGAGTTTTCCAAAAAATTTTTTATGGGGAGGGGCAACCGCCGCTAACCAACTTGAAGGAGCCTATGATCTTGATGGTCGTGGTTTAGCTAATGTAGATGTGATTCCCCATGGTGAGGATCGCTGGAAAGTTGCGACTGGTCAAAAAATAGTGGACGGTTTTGAAGCGGGACATCATTACCCAGCTAAAGAAGGCATTCGATTCTATGAACATTATAAAGAGGATATTGCCCTGTTTGCAGAGATGGGTTTTAAGACATTCCGTATGTCGATTGCTTGGTCTAGAATCTATCCTAAGGGTGATGAACTAACACCTAATGAGAAGGGATTGCAATTTTATGAAGATATTTTCAAAGAACTTCATAAGTATGGTATTGAACCCCTTGTAACAATTACTCACTTTGACATTCCGATGCATTTGGTTAAGGAGTATGGTGGGTGGAAAAATAGAAAACTTATTGAGTTTTATGAAAGACTGACTCGAACCCTTTTTACACGTTACAAAGGCTTAGTTAAATACTGGCTCACATTCAATGAAATCAACATCATTTTGTTTGCGCCTTTTATGGGAGCAGGACTTGAAATTGGTGATATTGAGAATGCTGAAGAAGTGAAGTATCAAGCAATTCACCATGAACTTGTGGCTTCTGCACTGGCAACGAAGGTCGCAAAAGAAATTGATCCAGAGATCATGGTTGGGTGCATGCTTGCAGCAGGCTCAACCTACCCTTATACTCCCAATCCAAAGGATGTTTTTGAGGCCTATGAAAGAGATCGTATGAATTATTTCTTTGTGGATGTTCAGGCGCGAGGCTATTATCCCAATTATGCCTTGAAAGAGTTTGAGCGTAAGAACATTAACATTGATATGACTGATGAAGATCTTCAACTTTTAAAAGATTATCCCGTTGATTTTGTTTCATTCTCTTATTATTCTTCGAAAGTAGCAACCGTTGATCCTGAAGTATTAGCACAAGGTGAAGGTGCTGGAAATATGTTTGCATCTGTCAAGAACCCTTACCTTGAAGCTTCTGAGTGGGGCTGGCAAATTGATCCCTTAGGGCTTAGAATTACCTTGAATAATCTATATGATCGTTACCAAAAGCCTTTATTTATTGTTGAAAATGGTTTGGGTGCCTATGATAAATTAGAAAATGGTACTGTAGAAGATGATTATCGTATTGATTATCTACGCGACCATATTAAGGCAATGGATGATGCGATTACACTGGATGGTGTGGATCTTATCGGTTATACCACATGGGGACCCATTGACCTTGTTTCCGCTGGAACTGGTGAGATGAGTAAGCGTTATGGTTTTATTTATGTTGATCGTCAGGATGATGGTAGTGGTGATATGAAACGCTATAAGAAAAAATCATTTGATTGGTATAAAAAAGTTATTGAAAGTAATGGTGAAGATTTAGATTAAACTGTCTTAGGACAGTTTTTTCTTTTGCGAAGTTAATTATGAAGAAAGCTTGAATGATAGCTACTTTATATTGTAAGAGATAAGATAATAAAATTTTTATTGTAAAGATATTGAAATAAATTGAATTCATTGTATAATAACAAAGGAAGTTAAGCTTAACTTATCAATAAGTTTAGTAAAAGTAAACAGGAGGTGCGATATGGAGATTGGAAAAAGGCTTAAAAAATTTAGAAATCAAAATAACTTAACCCTAGAAGAGCTTGCCAGTCGTTGTGAGTTATCCAAAGGGTTTTTATCACAAATTGAAAATGATCTCACATCCCCTTCCATAGCGACATTAAATGATATCGTTGAGGTATTGGGGACGGATTTATCCAGTTTCTTTAAAGATGATAAGGAAGATAAGGTCATCTTTACCAATGAAGATTATTTTGTGGATGAACAAGATGATAAGATCGTAAACTGGATTGTGCCCAATGCACAAAAAAATGAGATGGAACCCATTCTTCTGGAATTGTTTGAAAATGGGGAATCGGATGAAATATTACCTCATGAAGGTGAGGAGTTTGGCTATGTGCTTGAAGGTAAAGTGACCTTAATGATGGGAAACCAAAAGCTGAAGCTTAAAAAGGGTCAGACCTTTTATTTAACCGGTGAAGAAGTCCACAGTCTTAAAAATGAAAATAAACAAGTCGCAAAAGTAATATGGGTTTGTACCCCACCCATTTTTTAGGAGGTCATGATGACAAAATTAATAGAATTTAAAAATATTGTAAAAAGCTTTGAAGATACGATTGTATTGAAAGGCATTAATCTAGACATTTTCGAGAATGAGTTTGTCACACTTTTAGGACCTTCAGGATGTGGTAAAACAACACTCTTACGTATCTTGGGTGGATTTTTAGAAGCAAATTCTGGAGAAGTATACTTTGATGGTATTGAGATTTCCAAAGTACCTCCGCATAAAAGAGAGCTTAATACTGTGTTTCAGCGTTATGCGTTATTTCCTCATATGAATGTTTTTGATAACATTGCCTTTGGTCTTAAAATTAAAAAAGAGAGTCATGATGTTATTGATCAAAAAGTTAAGAGAATGCTGAAGTTAGTGGGTCTTCAAGGCTTTGAAACTCGCGATATATCACAGTTATCTGGGGGACAACAACAGCGTATCGCTATTGCTAGAGCCTTAGTTAATGAACCCATGGTTCTATTATTGGATGAGCCTTTGGGTGCTTTAGATTTGAAACTTAGAAAAGAAATGCAATTGGAATTAAAAGCTATCCAACAAGATGTTGGTATTACCTTTATATATGTGACCCATGATCAAGAGGAAGCCTTAACTATGAGTGATAAGATTGTGGTCATGAATGAGGGTGAAATTCAACAAATTGGAACTCCAATGGATATTTATAATGAACCTGAAAACCGTTTTGTGGCGGACTTTATTGGTGAGTCCAATATATTAGAGGGGATAATGTTGGAGGATAGAAAAGTTGAGTTTGATGGTCAAGTTTTTGAATGTGTCGATTATGGGTTTGATGAAAATGAAGCCGTTGACATTGTCTTTAGACCTGAAGATTTAGATGTAGTCTCATACAATGAAGGCAAATTAAATGGAGTGGTAGAATCTGTCTTATTTAAAGGGGTTCACTATGAGTTCATTGTAAAAACTGAGGCTCGTGAGTATATTATTCACTCCACTGATTTTACTGAGGTGGGTCAGCAGGTTGGAATTGATTTTGCACCAGAAGACATTCATGTCATGTCAAAATTGGAGGCATACTAAGATGCGCACCTATAAGAATTTAGTCGTACCTTATGTTGTATGGGCTTCTTTCTTTCTAGCAATACCCATGTTGTTGATTCTGTACTATGCTTTCTCAAGTGCCGCCAACAATGATATTGTTCAAATTAGTTTTACCTTGGAACACTTTAAGAAGTTTTTTGATCCCGTGTTTGTTGCGGTGCTATTGGAGTCTTTACGCATTGCAGGGATTACAACATTAATCTCATTAATTATTGGATATCCCTTGGCTTTCTTTATTTCAAAATTAAGTGATAGACTGCAAACACTGATGATTTTGTTGATTACTATTCCTATGTGGATTAACATGTTAATTCGTACCTATGCTTGGATGAGTTTATTATCTGATGTAGGATTGATTAATTCATTTCTTGCAAAGCTTGGTTTTGGACCAATCAAAATGATGTACACAGATTTTGCTGTTATCTTAGGGATGGTTTATAACTTTTTACCTTTTATGATTTTACAAATATATACTGTCCTAAATCGAATGGATAATTCACTTATTGAAGCCAGTTATGATTTAGGGGCAAATCGTTTTCAAACATTTTATCGGGTCATCTTTCCCTTATCCTTATCAGGTGTTATCTCAGGAATAACCTTAGTGTTCTTACCTGCAGTGTCGACCTTTGTTATTCCTAAGTTCTTAGGTGGTGGGGGATATGTTCTGATTGGTAACTTAATAGAAAAACAATTTATTGATGTAGGGAACTGGAACTTTGGTTCTGCTATCTCCTTGATTATGGCAATTATTATTATGTTGTCGATGAATCTGGCTAATAAGTTTGATACTGATGTGAAGGAAAGTAAAAAAGGAGGGGTTGCATAATGGTTGGCAGCAACAAGAATAAGTTAATCAAGACATCCAGTCTTATCGCAATGCTACTCTTCTTTTATCTACCCATTATTGTGATGGTTGTTTTCTCATTTAATTCTAGTAAATCCTTAACTCAGTTTTCTAGTTTCTCTTTGAGATGGTATGAAGAGCTCTTCAACAATCGTGAAATGATGTCAGCAGTACAGGTATCAGTTGTGGTTGCTTTAATCTCTACGGTTGTTTCTACAATAGTGGGGACAATTACAGCAATTGGTCTTGTGAATTCGAAGAAGTTGATTCGAAGTATCATTCTTCAAATTAATAACCTTCCGATTATGAATCCTGAAATTGTAACTGCGATTAGTTTAATGCTTCTTTTTATTGCTTTTAAAATAAAAAGAGGATTCACAACCCTGCTATTAGCTCATATTGCTTTTAGTATTCCTTATGTTATTTTAACCATTTTACCCAAACTACGAAAACTGGACCCCAACTTAGCTGATGCGGCTATGGATCTAGGAGCAACGCCACTTCAAACTTTAATGAAAGTAATCGTACCCCAAATAACACCCAGTATTATTTCAGCCGCCTTACTGGCCTTTACAATGTCCTTTGATGACTTTGTAATTTCATATTTTGTAAGTGGAGATGGTGTTAAAAACATATCGATTCAAGTGTATGCTATGACAAAACGTATTAATCCATCTGTCAATGCATTAAGTACAATCATGGTTGCGGTTGTCTCATTATTCTTAATTATTATTAATGTCGTACCCGTATTAAGAAAAAACACAAGTAAAAAAGCACTCAGTGCATAGGAGAATAACAATGAAAAAAATATTAACTCTTGCGCTTACACTTCTACTTCTTGTAGGATGTGGCAATAGCAACAAACCTGTATTAAAAGTATATAACTGGGGTGAGTATATTGACCGTGATGTGGTCGCTGAATTTGAAGATGAATTTGGCGTACGCGTTCAATATGATGTTTTCACTTCCAATGAACTGATGTATACAAAACTAGCTTCAGAAAGCTATGATGTCATTATTCCATCCGATTACATGATTCAACGTCTTATTGAAGAGGATCGTCTACAAGAAATCGACTTTTCAAAGATTCCTAACTTTGCGAATGTAGATTCCGCTTATAAAAATAGACACTTTGATGCAGAAGGCAAATATGCTGTTCCTTACTTTGTAGGTTCAGTAGGTCTTGTTTACAATACTAAAGTAGTGGACGGGGCACTGATTGAAAAAGAAGGCTGGAATATTCTCAATAACACAGAGTTTAAAGATCGTACCTTCTTCTATGACTCTGAAAGAGATGCATTCATGGTTGCTTTAAAGTCGTTAGGATATTCAATGAATACATCTAACGAAAAAGAACTACAAGAAGCTTATGATTGGTTAGTCAATATGAAAAAGACTATGAATCCAGTATATGTGGATGACTATGTTATTGATGCGATGGCATCAGGTGAACGCGATATTGCGGTCATGTATTCAGGAGATGCAACCTATGTCCTAAGTGAAAATGAGGACTTAGCTTATCTAGAACCTAAAGAAGGTACTAATGTTTGGATTGATGCGATGGTCATAACTAAAGAAGCAGAAAATGTTGATTTAGCTCATGAATTCATTAACTTCATTTTAGAGAATGAAAATTCAAAAGCGATTTCTTTAAAAGTGGGCTACACCAGTCCCATTCCAGAAGTATCTCAAAGCATTGCCCAAGAAGATTATGAAGGCATCTCATCATATATTCCTCGTAGAAACTATGAGAAAGATGAAGAGTTCTTCTTCAATCAAGAAATGAAAGCCTTGATGAATGAGTTGTGGAGTAAAGTCACAGCGATTAAATAAGTACATTTAAAAACGAACCCTGCGGTTCGTTTTTTGCATTATAAATTAAAGTGTTCCATGATGATATTATATGCATGCATTAAATCACTCGCATAATAATGGGCCCCTTCTTGATTTAGGTTGAAGCGATGATCCTTAATCGCAATCACCGTAGCGCCTGATGCTAAAGCTGCTTGAATGCCAAAGGGTGAATCTTCAATGACTAGGGTATTCTCAGGTTTTACTTTAAGTGTATCCATTGTATGAAGATAAACTGCTGGGTGTGGTTTTGAAGCGATGACTTCTTCTCCGCTAATTGTTGAGTGTAGGAAATGCTTTATGTTGATATCTTCTACTACACTTTCAATTGTATCTCTTGGAGAAGCGGATGCTAACGCAAGTTTTATGCCTTGATCACTTAATCGATTCATTAAGAAATGAAGATGGGGGAAGGCTAAATCTTTATGATTGAAGTGGACTGAATGATTATGATTCATAAAGATTTCTTCCAGTTCTGATCCTGAAATTTTTGGTTTCCAGTGTGAAGCTAAAAACTTATAAGTGTTGTCATTGGATGATCCAATCATTTTATAGATTTCTTCATGAGCGATGTGTTGATTGTGATCTTTAAAGAATTGATAAAATAGTTGAATGTATATGGGTTCACTATCAATTAAAACACCATCCATATCAAAGATTACTGCTTTATTCATTGCGGTCTCTTAATCTTTTTTGACCTTCAAGTTTTCGGTAGGGGTTAATATCATGACTGACTTCCAGTGTGCCAAGGTAGTGTCCATGTTCATTTCGTACTGCATGATAGGAGATATGGATAAGCTTCTCACCCATTTCAATCCAAAAGGACTCTTGGTCAATTTTTCCTGATTTTAAATCTTCTAGGATGCCATTAACCATATCAACAGAGCGTGGTGGGTGGCAGTGCTGGACGATGCGTCCTAGGGCTGCTTTGGCTCGCACAAAGATGCGGTCTTTAGCTTGGTTGAAATATCTGAAGTGATCATCCACATCAATAAATGTAATATCAAGGGGGAGTGTATTAAAGATGGCTTCAATTTCTTCCAGTCGTAAGACACCGGATCCAAAGTGGACTTTTTGATCCTTAAGTTCTAAATCATCTTTAACCCGATCATAAAATGAAGTGGTATAGGATACCCATTTTTCTTTAGGGGATACTAAGCAGTAACCAATTTCCTCAGAGTCAAAAGCAATATCTTTCCATTCCTGGACACTTGCTTTCTCTGAAATCATGGGTAGCATAATCATTTCTTCCTTGAAGATCATATCTTCAATTCGCTTTCTTAAGGCTGTAAAGATGTGGTTTAAGTTTTCGACATCTTTATCTTTAACCTTAGTTTCAAATGCTTTGAGATCATCAATGATTTCATCATCTACTCCCCACATGACCTGCGGTGCAGCCGCATAGCCATATTTTTCTATCAGTGGGAAAAAGAGTTTTTCTTTTCGAGCATAATGTTTTCGAATATCAAAGAGTTCATTTACTTTAGATAACAGTTTAAATTGATCGCTGTCCGCTTTTGAAGTTTCAAATTGGATGACATAGAAAAACATATCTTCAAGGTGTTTTTCTAAGGCACGATTCTCATTTTTTAGTACCTGGATGGGATGACCTTCTCGTTCATGTTCGGGGTGTTGTGCATGTATTTCTTCAATAGACATATTGAAAACATCCGCATGAATATCACAAAGTCTTTGAATTTCTGATGCAGGTAAGCCATTGTCCACAAGTTGTTGTTCCATCTGCATAATTTCAGCGGATGTAACAGTTCCAAAGGATTTTTTGAATTCTTCTTTGACTAAATCGGGATCGACACCATCATGTAATTTTAATATAAGTTTTCCCAGTGCTTCTGTTTTATTCATATACTTCAACCTCCAAGTTCTTTGATTTTAAATAGGCATTAACCGATGGAATATCCATCTTAATATGAGCGAGAGCTTTTTGCAATGTGATGGTTCGACCGACCGTTTGATAGATTCGATCATCACTCATGGGCTTAAATCCCATATCTATAAAAGCATTTCGTAAAAGGGGATCCTCTTTCGTGATGCTGTAGAATGTTTCATTGATTTGAATACGTCGCATAAGTACCTCCTGATATGAATCATTATAAACTATTTTGTATGGCTTTGGGGTGAATAATTCTTGATAGTGATAAAGTTGGGAATGATACTTTAGATTATTGGGAAGAAAAGCACTGTTATCTAAGTTTACACTCTTTAGTGCTATGATTTAATTAGGTGATAATTATGAATAAGATTGAAGAAATAAAAGCGGCTATCATGCGCGATAATGAAGTATTCACAGAGAAAGGTTGGGTCCCTATTTTTAGAGCCTATGAGGAGGCGCAAATAGTTTTAATAGGGCAAGCACCAGGTATTAAAACACAGTTGAAGGAAGATGTGTTTAGAGATCAAAGTGGCGATCGTTTACGAGATTATATGGGGATTGATGAATCCATCTTCTATGATTCTCATAAGGTAGCGGTTTTGCCCATGGATTTTTATTTCCCGGGAAAAGCCAAGACAGGGGATAAACCACCACGTAAAGACTTTGCATCCAAGTGGCATCCTCAGCTTTTAGAAGCTATGCCCAATGTTAAGTTAATCATTTTGATTGGAAGCTATGCGATGCATTACTATTTAAAGGATGAAATGAAGAATAATTTAACGGAAACAGTCCGTCACTTTGATGCTTACCTCCCTAAGTATTTTCCAATTCCGCATCCTTCACCATTGAATCAAAGATGGGAAGCTAAAAATCCTTGGTATAAAGAAGCAGTGGTCCCTAAGCTCAAGGAAGTTGTAAGCTTAAGTTTAAAGTAAGCCAATTTGGTTGAAGTTTTTAAAGATATTCATTAAACTATCTACAGAGAAGAGATGATATCCTTGAAAAAATTTAATACCATCACCTTGATGATTGCGATTCATGCCCTGCAAGGGATTGGTGCTAATTTAGCCCACCCTATTACTCCTGCTTACCTAAGTTCACTGAATTATCCCAGTGCGATGTTTGGAATGGTTTTTGCGGCGATGAGTTTTACAAACTTTGCATTTTCGCCTTTTTGGGGTGTCATGTCACGATATGTGAAAGCGAAGACTTTATTGTTGATTGGGGCCAGTGGTTATGCCTTAGGACAAGCGATATTCGGTTTTAGTACGAATCCATATATTATTTTAGGCGCGCGCTTGATCTCGGGTGCCTTTGTTTCTGCGCTTTTTGTAGGAACGGGGCTTTATGTAGTTGAGAAATCCGATGTCAAAGATAAATCACGAAATATTACGAAGATGGTGACGGTCTTTTCCGTAGCGGGAACCATTGGTTATTTTGTGGGTGGTTTTGTTGGGGATTATTCCCTTAAAGCACCCTTTATCATTCAAGTGATTTTGCTGGTGCTGGTAGGTCTTTTATATTACTTCTTGTTGGAAGACAATGAAGTAGAAGACAAGATTGATTTTAAGCGCATCGTATCAGGCAGTAATCCATTAGTCAAATCAGATAAAGCTATGGGTAGAAAACTTGTTTTAAACTTTTCGGTTGTCTTTTTAATTAGTACAGCATCAACCGCATTAACTCAAACATTCTCTTATTTTATATCCGATTCCTTGAGTTTGCCCAGTTCTTATAATGGAATTACTAAAGGCTTGGTCGGCTTGATATCATTAGTGCTAAACTTCACAGTAGCCATGCGTATTGCAGGGCATAAGCAAGTGGAAAAATATATTACTCGTATCTTAGCTTTTGTGGCCTTACTTTTTGTACCTATTATATTGATGTACTCTAATGCTTTAGGTTTTATGCTGGTGGGTGTGATTGCGATGAGTTTTGATACCATGCCTGTGGGTCTTTTACAATCGAGAACCATGGCTTACAGTGAAGATAGTGACCATGGGGAAATGGTTGGTTTTCATAATACCATGAAATCATTGGGAATGATTTTAGGTTCACTTGTGGCGGGCTGGATCTATGATGTTAATATCATTGCGCCTTTCGTGTTGGGATTTGTACTATATGTACTTGGAACCTTGCTTATGCTACAATTGAGAAAGTATGTGAAATAAAAGAAATCAAATATTTTAGGTTCTTATATTCTATAAAAGGGTTATAATAGATATTGCGATTAAAGGGGTGTATTAATTTGTCAAAGAAAACTCAAGCAACTAGAACTGTTATGATGTTAGCAGTCTTCTCTTTTTTAAGTAAAATATTAGGTTTTGTTCGTGAATCCTTAATTGCGGCAAAGTATGGATCAGGCTCTAGTACCGATGCCTTCTTTCTTGCCTTAACGACCATTGCGATGTTCAATGCGGTTGTTTCAAGCAGTATTGGGACGACTTTAATTCCTATTCTTTCTGAGGTAGAGAAAGATGAAGGAAAAGAAGGTAAGCAACGACACTTGAATAATTTCCTTAATATCATTGCCTTAGTATCTTTAGTGATGGTTGTGATTGCCTTTGTCTTTGCCCCTCAATTTTTAAGAATTTTAGCTGCAGGTTTTGATGAAGAATCATTTAAACTGGTAACCTTTCTTTCCCGGGTTGGTACCCCCACTATCTTCTTTTCTGCCTTAATTGGTGTTTATAAGGGATATCTAGAAAGTGAAGGGATGTTTAAGGTAACCGGTCTTTCTGCTTTCTTAACTAATATTATATTAATTCTTTTTTTAACGACATTAGCAGGACGCTTTGATGTTCGTGCACTGATGGTAGTTTATGTGATTGCCCAAGCTGCACCACTGGTTCCACAGTTAATTTCTTTAAAATCAAAAAACTATCATTATACTTTTGTTGTCGATATTAAAGATAAGTATATGGCAAAAGTACTCAAGATGATTCCCCCTATTTTATTAGGTGTCGCGATATCTGATATTAATGCAATGGCGGATAATTCCATGGCTTCTACTTTAGCAGTGGGTAGTGTATCATCCTTACAATATGCCCGCAGAATTGACAGTATTACTATGGGTATTTTTATAACTTCGATTATGACAGTGATTTTCCCGCTTTTATCCAGTGAAGCTAATAAGGAAGATAAGACATCTTTTAAAAATGTTATTACACAAGGAACAAACATTATCTTGATGATTACAATTCCTGCTATGTTTGGAATGATTGTTCTGGGGACTCCTATTATTCGTTTAGCCTTTGAGCGAGGAAAATTCACATCTTCAGATACGATTATGGCCGCAGGTGCTCTCACATTCTATGCTATTGGTATGACGGCTAGCGCCTTGAAACAGTTTATCAGTCGGGCTTTTTATTCGCTACAAGATACTAAAACCCCAACGATTAACTCAGCCATTACAGTTGTGATAAACATTGCTTTAAACTTTATTCTTATTGGTAGCTTACAACACCGAGGTCTGGCTTTAGCCACATCCCTTGCCAATATTATAACTGTATTTATTTTGCTGTATTTTTTACGTAAGAAAATTGGTCCTTTTGGAGTTAAAAGTATGTTAACGGTTCTTGTGAAATCTACCATAGCTTCTCTTGTTATGGGGGTTGTTGCTTATTATTCTTATGTGTTTATTGTATCTGCTATGGGTAGTGGGTCTTTAGCCTTAATGGTATCACTCATGGGATCAGTTATTTTAGCGGTTATTGTATATTTTGTCTTATTGTTGATTCTTAAGATAGATGAACTAAATCTTTTTATGGGACAGATTAAAAAGAAACTTAAAAAAGCATAAATTTAAAACACATCCACAAAAGATG
>CAZZFJ010000029.1:0-16474 GCA_964653415.1 uncultured Erysipelothrix sp.
GTTTTCCTGCTATCTCAGCTTGTTTAATACCCAGCTCTGTTAAGGGTGAATCACAAGCACCTTGTATCTTCTTTTGTAAGTTAAATAAAGTTTGCCCATGTCGTGTAATATAAAATGTCTTTTTCATTTTTACACACTCAATCCCGAGAAATCATGTTCGACAATGTCTTCTAATACAAACTGATCATTTTCAAAGGTATACTTGAAGATAGAACAGTTTTGGATGCGACCTTTTCTAAAGACTTTATTGTCTTTTTCCCACTTAAGATAAAACTGTCCCAAAAATGCACCATGGGCTACTACTAAAATGTTTTTCGCTGTCGTATTACGGGCAATATCCAACATTGCATTGGTAATTCTATTTTGAAACTCAAACTCATCTTCGCCTCCATATTGAACAAAGAAATCACGATAGGGTAGTTTGGGATTAAGATGTTCGCCTTCACCCTCAAGTCTTCCAAAATTCCATTCTTTTAAGTCTTTACGTGCAGTAAAGGGGATGGTTGTCATGATTTTAAGCGTATCTATAGCACGCTCAGAAGTACTGCAGTATGCTTCATCAAAGTGAATGCCTAAATCTTTGATATGTTTTCCTGCTATCTCAGCTTGTTTAATACCCAGCTCTGTTAAGGGTGAATCACATGCTCCTTGGATTTTGCTTTGAGCATTGAATAGCGTTTGACCATGTCTTGTAATATAAAATGTTTTCTTCATATATTTCTCCTAGTAGTTGGGTCTTATAATTTCGATAAATTTAAATGCTTTATTTTCATACTCATATTTTATGATGCAACAATTAGGGAAACCCCCTTGCGCAAAGATGTCATCTTGTTGTTTTTGAGTCGTCCAGTTTCTCAAAAAATGGTAACTTGCTCCTCCATGAGACACTGCTAATACCGTTTTATGATCCTCTTTTTCCATAATCTCAATACAGGTTTCTTTTAAGCGAAGCTTTACTTCATCTCGAGACTCCCCACCATATTTGGGAAAGATATGATCATATCCATCTTCCCACTTTGGATTCAGATCTTCACTTTCACCTTCAAATAAACCAAAGCTCATTTCCTTTAAGCCTTTAAGTCTAGTGTACTTCTTATCCTGTCCAATGATAATCTCCAAAGTATCACTGGCTCTTTCGGCAGTAGAAGCATAAAAATGATCAAATGGAATACCCTCTAGGTAAGTCTTTGCATGCTTTGCTTGTTCAATACCCAGTTTTGTTAGGGGGGAATCGCAATCTCCTTGTATCTTTCTTCGAAGATTGAATAGAGTCTGTCCATGACGCATTATATAAAAGGTTTTCTTCATTGCCCTTTTCTCTCATTTTCCTCAAGCAACTCGATTTTATATTTAAGGTATTTTACTCCTGCTTCAACGTCTTTTTGCTTTTGCAACATATTTTGATACTCACGCTTTAGAATTGCCATTCTTTCTTCAAAGGTATGTTGCCCCTCATCATATAAGTCAATATAAATTTTCAAAGACTCTATAGGCACATCAGCACCTCGCATACACTTAATAAATTTAAGTCGCGAAACATCTTGATCAGAGTATTCTCTAATACCACTTTCTCCTTTTTGTATGGGATAAATTAAACCTACCTTTTCATAGTATCTTAAGGTATGTGTGGATATATCTGTGAGTTTACTGACTTCACTAATTTTCATCTTCAATCATCCTCTCTAGATTTAGTATATATCTTAGAGTTAACTCTAAGTCAAGGATTATATGATTTCTATAAAAAAAATGTCTCTACATTGTAGAAACATCTTTTAGTTTTTGTGATAACTATACACTTTCAATAAATTTAATAAGTGCAGGTTTTGGTAAGAAGCCAGTGCGGTTTACAGGCTTACCATCTTTAAATAAAATTAGTGTCGGAATTGACATAACGTCAAATCTTTGTGCTAGATCTCCATCTGCATCAACGTCGACTTTAACAATTGTTACTTTGTCTTGCATTTCTTCTTGAACATCTTTTAGAATCGGTGCAATCATTTTACATGGTCCACACCAATCGGCATAGAAATCAACTAATACAAGTCCTTCTTGTACTTTTTCATTAAAGTTGTTTGAATTTATTACTTCCATTGCTAGACCTCCTTATTTCGTACGATTATCATTATAACACAATTTTAAGCTTTTACTAAAAAAGTGCTTAGGCGACTTTATAACCTGGCATTCTATACTTTAACATGCCTTTGTGAAGTTTAATATTGAGGTCTTTTCCTCGAAACACTTCGCCATCACAACCATAGATTACCTCTTTTTCGCTTTGGATTCTCAATTTATCTACATACCTAAAATCAACGACATCCAAGTTTTCATGTTGTCCCTTCATATATTTTGGAATTAAAGACATGGCTTGAGTGCGAGTAATACCCTCTACGATGCAAACATCTAAGTGTCCATCATCAAGTTCTGCTTGGGGTGCACTTTTAAAGCCTGAGCCATAATATTTTCCATTCATAACAGATAATAGGGTAACATCTTTCTTTATATGAAAATCATCGTTGGATATTTCAAGGACAACAGGTTTCATACGGACTACCTCTCGAAGTGCTGCTGCCACATAGATCATCATGCGAGGAATCCCAAATTTCCCTTTAAGGTCATTTGCTAGAGCATTAATGTCTGCATCCACACCAATATTTGCACAGTTTAAAAAGTAGTGTTCATTCACCTGACCTACATCAAGACGTTTCACTTGGCCACCTAAAACTGTATCTCTTAACAGTTCTTCGAGTTCTCCATCATGCTGAATCATTTTAAAGAAATCGTTGCCGGTTCCAACAGGAATGACACAAAACTCATTTTCAAAGTTCATGCCGTTAACCACTTCAAAGGCGGTTCCATCTCCACCCACTGAATAGAGAACTGTATCTTTTTCATACATTGCTGCAATCTCAGTAGCGTGGCCATGATACTTTGTAATATGAATATCAAAATCATGCTTCGCAAAATGTTTTTCAACCCAAGCGACTACACGCTTATAATGACCTACACCCGAAACAGGATTAATTATGAAGACATGTTTCATAAAACTCTCCCTTTTTTAAAAGGTGCATCATGCACCTTAGTTTTCATAATTAATTATACTACAAAATCTATTTTTTTAATAGAAAAGCTCTAGACAATTGTGTCTAAAGCTTTAGAAAACTATTCATTGTTTGAAGGTGGATTCTCTTCCCCTGTACCTTCCTCAGGTGTTTCAGGTTCCTCAGGTGGAGGATCTACTGGGACTTCAGGATCGGGTTCAGGTTCAACTGGTTCAACAGGAACTTCAGGTTCTTTAGGTTTTACTACAATGGAAACTTCCATATACTCTGGATACCCATCAGTTTCTCCTGGATCAACAGATTGATAAATTATTTGGCCATCTGTGTAATGGTCATTATAAGCAGGATGCCCTACAGTAATCTCTGTTATGCCCAACTCAATTCCATATTTGTTGGCCCATGATTTAATTTCATCTAAACTCATAGTAGTGAAGTCGGGAATATTGACGGTTTCTGGCTCTTTTTGATGTTCACTTGGATCTGTAATGGTACTGGTTCCATAGTAATTACCAAGTTTGACGCCATTACCATAGTCATATGGATGATTCATACTAAAATCAAAGCTCTCTTTTTGAGGTGTTGCAATATCACCTGATAGATTCTGTTTCAACATCGCTTTTATATCACGCAATGATTTTTCATAAGGAATCATGTAACTAACACCATTAATCATTTCACTGGTTCCTTGAAGTTGTGTGGAACGGATGTTAAAGGTATCGATTGCTCCTACAGGAGAAGCAGAGATGTTATTTATAGCCAATCCCAATAATGGAGAGATATCTTTCTCAATGCTAAGATTCATAACAATATTATCTTCCGCTGCACGAATTACGCGAATAATCGTATCCACATTCTTTCGTGACTCGGTAAATATTTTACTAGCAAGTTCTTTGATAACGTATTGTTGGTTTAATTGTCTTTGGAAATCCCCACTTCCAAAGTGATGTCTTTCCCTTGCAAAGGTAATGACTTGATAACCATTCATATGTTGTTTTCCTTTTTGAATGAAAACTTCATGGTACTCATTGGGGTTATCTTCCTTGGGTAAACTGCCTCCAAAGGCAACTGGACTTTCCAATTCTAAACCACCCAATACATCTGTAATTTTAACTAGGGCATAGAAATCTGTTTCAATAAAGAAATCAATCTCAATATCCAACAAGTTTTCTATAGTATCTGTAAGACATTGACGACTTCTACCTCTAGAGTGATTAATTTTGTCATAACTTTGTCCAGGATAGCATGATATCGGTACAAAACTATCGCGAGCAATACTGGTCATCGTAACGTCCAGTGTTTTGGGATTGATGGTTGCAAGAATAATAGAATCCGATAGATTTCCATTAATACCTGTTAGTAAAATTGAAAAGGGTTCTTCCAATACCTTGGCACTGCCTAACTCTTCATTTTGAACTTTAATATTAAAATTATGAATTACAAAAGTTTCTTCAAGCTGTTCTTTAGCCTTATCGCTCATACCTTCCGCAAAGGAAGTAAATCGTTGGGGCAATACTGCTACATTTAAGGTCTCTTCTTCTATGAGATCTTTGAGTAAATCTTCATATCGCTCATACCTTACCACTTGAATGGCAGTTGAGTATTTAGCAATCTCAGCTTCCACTGCTTCGTTAAACTCAAGATCACCTTCAACATAAGCGATCTTGTCATCGGCAACAAAGTTATCAAGACCAATCGCTTCATCTACAGTTACAAAGCTATAGTTAATAAACTCATGATTATCTTTGTCAATTAAATTTCCTAAACCGCGATTTAAACGATAAGTATAGGAAATTGCAAGTCCGAATATTAAAACTAAAATACTTGAGAAAATGACAAAACTTTTACGAACAAATTTATTTCTATAGGCAAAACCCCAAATAAATAAACCATTCACAAATAATGCTAGAAGGCTGATTGATGATACAACAATCACAAATCCCTTCTTAGAAACACTGAGATAATCCCCAATATTGATTAATACAAAAACAAAAAGGATATTTACAATTAAAGACAATATAATTCCCACAACAGGTGAGTTATAAAATTTAGCGCGCTTCATGGTGGTTCACCTCTACGATCATTGGAATGTCTTTATCATTTTTCATCATAATGATATTGGCTTGAGTATCATAATCATTAGGATTTAATACAGAACTTTTCTCATATTTCCAACTCAAAGTGACTTGATATGCACTGTGATAATCCCCCATCACATAGCGCTCACTCACTTCATCAAATATTTCCTCACTGCCATCCGCATTAAAGATAAAGTACTCAATCTCTTTTGAATCTACAACCGATAACTCCATAACTTCTAAGGTATCTTTGGAAGACTTTTGATTGATATAATAATATAAATCATTATAAAGCGTATCTTGTGCCTTTTGGTATACATTCACACGGATACTCTCATCGACAAATTGAACGCCCCCCACATCATTACGTCTAAACTTGTTAGTCCATGTGTAAAAATCTGCTACAAAATTTTGAGCCAAAAGCTCATATACTAAAGCAGGTTCCTCATTATTCTTTAACTCTGCAATCAAATCCTTATAGAGTTGTTTTTGAAGCGGAGTTGCATTATTTCTAATAGCGTAATACTCATCCACCTTTAAAGAAGACTTATCCACATCTGTTTTTACAAGTAAGGTTTTAGCGACGAAAAAACCGCCCACTAATAATACAGCCATAGAGAGGATTAGGCCATAAATAATAAATATTTTTTTCTGTTTCATATTATACCTCATTTACTTTTTAATTTTATATAACCACAAGAATTTGTCAACTTATTTCACTGTTTTCCCTTATATTACCGCATTTGCTGGGGTATAATGAAATAAAGGAGGAATCTCATGAATTATCTTATTATTTCCGATATCCACGGATCGCATAAAAGGTTAGAAGAAGTGCTCGAAACACCCCTTATTTATGATGGCGTGATTCTTGTAGGTGACAGTTTATATCATGGTCCTAGAAACCCCATCCTAGATGATTACAATCCATCCAGTGTTGCTGATATTTTAAATGCAATTACTGTCCCTATTCTTGCAGTTCGTGGCAACTGTGATGCAGAGGTGGATCAAATGCTTCTGGACTTTCCCATGATGCAAGATTACACAACACTGAATGTCTTTGATCAAAACATCTTTATCACCCATGGTCATATTTTTGAACCAAAAGATGCTCCAAATACAAAAGCCACAGTCTTTATTTCAGGACACACTCATTTGCCTGGATTTGAAGTAATGGGTTCTGTGTTATGTGTCAATCCTGGATCGATTTCCCTTCCCAAAGGGGGGCATCCCAGTACCTATGCTTATCTCCATGAGAATGGGATTGACATTTTAACCTTGGATCATCAAGTTTATGATTCCTATATAATCAAATGAGCCTTATTTCTAAGGCTCATTTTTTATTTCCACAATTTTTCAGGATAGACTCCCGTTGTTTGGAATTCTTTAAAAGTTTTTAAAACATTGGGTTTATCTTCTTGATAAGTCACACCAAACCATTGATCATGAGTTTGAAGGACTTGTACTTGAAGCACTCCTTCATTCATTAATAAACCAACATCATTAGGTAGTAATGCTTCAGATTTCATTGGATTTTTTTCAACTTCAGAATCTAAGAAATCAACAAACTTAGCTTCAAGTTGATTGAAGATATCTGTTGTAAATCCCCAGAAGTTCATAGAACATAAGGTATCATCACTGAGTAATATGTCATTAGCAACTAAACCTTTTTCAGTACGTTTAATGCCATCTGTTTCTACTATTTTTGTAAGATAATTATTTTCTGTCTCACAAACACCACGTGTTACAGTTCCATGATCGGTCAAAGTATTGTTTAAAACATAACCCATCATAGCAGCCTCACCTGGCTTCACATTGTTTAAGAAATTTGCCATCGTTACATAGGCTTCTTTACCATAATAATCATCAGCATTACAAATCATGAAAGGTGTGGATACATGATTTTTAGCTGCAAGTAAAGCATGGGTTGTACCCCATGGTTTTTCTCTACCCTCAGGCACATTATAGCCCTTTGGAATATCCTTTAAATCTTGAAAGGCATATTCAACTTCAATATGAGGACGTAATTTTGAAACAAGGTTTTCCTCAAAAATTGCTTCATGCTCTTTTCTAATAATTAAAACTAGTTTATTGAAGCCTGCTTGAATCGCATCATAAATTGAAAAATCAATGATAGCCTCGCCATTAATTCCAAACTCATCAATTTGCTTAAGTCCACCATAACGGCTCCCCATCCCAGCAGCTAAAATAACTAAAGTTAAATCCTTCATTTTATTTGATCTCCTTTTTATACTGTACCTATTGTATCATAAAAAAGAGGGCTTTTTAATGCCCTATTTTTATGAAGCCTTCTGCGAGGCTTTATACAAATCTTTATAGTGTCCAGGCTGCTGAATTAAGTCTTCATGCTTCCCTTCTTGAACAATTCCCCCTTCACCCATCACGACAATATTATCAGCATGGTGAATGGTAGACAAACGATGTGCGATGGCTAATACGGTGCGTCCTTGAGTCAATAATTCAAGACTTTCTTGAATTGCACTTTCAGTTATATTATCCAAAGCAGAAGTCGCCTCATCTAAAATAAGAATTTGGGGATCGCGCAAGAAAATTCTTGCAATAGAAATACGTTGTTTTTGTCCACCAGACAACATAACACCGCGCTCACCCACCATTGTTTCATATTTGTGAGGAAGACTTTCAATAAAATCATGGATTTTAGCACGCTTTGCACTTTCTACAATTTCAAGACGGGTTGCGTTGGGCTTACCATAAGCTATATTATCCGCAATTGTCCCCCAAAAAATTAACACATCCTGCTGCACATACCCTATATTTTCTCTAAGGGACTTTAAAGTGACATCTTGGATATTTTGACCATCAACTGTGATTTCTCCCCCTTGTAGCTCATAAAAACGGGGTAGAAGTTGGGCTATTGTTGTTTTTCCAACACCACTGGGTCCCACTAAGGCATGCATTTCTCCTGGACGTATCGACAAATTAAAGCCATCCAGAACTTTTTCCTTATTCTTTCCATAACCAAATCGCACATCTTTAAATTCAATGGCTCCTTTTACTTTACTTAAATCGGAAGCATATGGTTTATCTTGAATTTTAATAGGTTCTTGCATCAACTCTTGGAATCGTTCAAATCCAGCCCAGCCTTGTTGGAAGGTTTCAAGCATGGTCATAAGACGACGAATAGGCCCCACCAACATTGAAAAGTAAATATAATATGCAAACATATCACCTGCGGTAAATCTTCGGGTAATCACCAATAATGAACCCACAAGTAATACTGTCACATTCACAAACTGCACAAAGAACTGATTGGTGGCATTGGCACTTCCTAAAGCATGATAGGCATGTTTATATGCATCGATATAAGTGTCGTTATCTTTTTTGAACTTATCCATTTCATACGCTTCATTGGTAAAAGCACGGGTTAAACGAATCCCTGAAATACTTCCTTCTAATCGTGAATTAATCTGTGCATGCTCTTTCCGTAATATACGAAAACCATCAATCATCTTACGTCTGGAATACATCAACATGAACATAGACGATAAGAATAAGATAAACAAAAGTGTCGTAACCCAAAAGTCCAGTCGAATCAAATATATATATCCTAAGACCAACATTAAACTCACTGCCACTACTTCCTCAATACCATGGTGTGCCAGTTCCGCCACTTCATGAAGATCTGAAGTAAGGCGTGTCATAATAACACCTGTTTTATTGGAATCAAAGTAATCAAAATCTAGGGCTTGTAGTTTTTCAAAAGCTTTCAAGCGCATATCCTTTTCAATCGATATACCCCAAATGTGCCCATGATAACCTACCATATAATGGAAAAAGGCATACAGAATTAAGAGTATAATTAAAATTACACTGAGTTTCAAAATTGCCTTAATATCATGATTGGGTATCAGATCATTTAAGATAATGCGCGTAAAATAAGGAATGGACAATTCAATTAGCGCAAACATTACCACCATACTTAATACAAGAAACATTTTCTTTTTGTGTGGTTTATAATATTTTATAAATTCTTTAAGCATCATAACCCTTCTCTCTTTTTATTAATAGTATCACAGTGCCTACAGCTTAAACACTTAAAAGCAAAGTAAAAGGAGCCAAAGCTCCTATTCTTTAATAATTGTACCTTCACCATTGAGAATCGCATTTCGCGCATTTTCAAGGGAAGTAATGATAGCTGTTCGACCTTTTTTGCTTTTGGCAAAACGAATTGAAGCTTCAACTTTGGGCAACATTGACCCCGGGGCAAACTCACCATCTTTAACATATTGCAAGGCTTTTTCTGTACTAAGGTCTTTGAGCCACTCCTGGTTTTCTTTACCAAAATGAATGGCCACATTTTGAACTGCGGTTAAAATAATTAAAAGATCCGCTTGAATCTCTTCAGCAATTTTCGCAGCAGAGTTATCTTTATCCACAACCGCATCAACACCAATATAAATGCCATCAACATCAAGTACGGGCATGCCACCCCCACCACTGGATATTACGACCGTTCCAGAATTTAATAACTTCCGAATTGTATTTTTCTCAACAATTGTTTCAGGTTTGGGTGAAGCGACTACTTTACGATACCCTCTACCTGAATCTTCTAGGTAGGTAGCATTTTCAACACGACTTAACACTTCAGCTTCTTCTTTAGTGTAAAAGGGTCCCACAGGTTTATTGGGATTTTGAAAGGCGGGATCATCTTTATCCACAACAACTTGTGTTAGAATTGTAGCCACATCTTTATTATAACCACGATTTTTCATTTCATTAACAATAGCGTTTTGAAGGTGATAACCAATATATCCTTGACTCATTGCAGTGGATTCTACCAGCGGCATTGTTGGAATTTTATCAGTTTGTTTATGCGCCATGTCAAAAGCCATATGAATCATCCCCACTTGAGGACCATTTCCATGAACAACCATTACTTCATACCCTTCAGAAACTAAATCAACAATACTTGCGGATGCTTTTTTAACCGCCAGTTTTTGTGTTTCTGGAGTATCCCCTAAGGCATTGCCACCTAAAGCTACTACTACTTTTTTTCTCAAATCGTTCACCTTCGCTTTTCCTTACTTATTAAAACTTAATTCGCTAAAAAAAGCAATCAATAACCCTTAAAAATACTAGAATAAATCATCTTACTAAGCCCCTACTTTAACAGTTGCTTTTCAACTTGAGTTAAGCTTATATCGACCAATAACGCCATGAGTGCCGTAGGTAATGCCCCAGCCCATACAATGGAGGATCCATGCGATACATTCAAGCCACGCGATATAATATCCCCCAGTCCTCCAGCACCAATAAATGTCCCCACAGCAGCCACCCCAATGGCTACAACTAAGGCATTGCGAACGCCTCCTAAAATAACAGGTAAAGAAAGTGGGAACTCTACTTTATAAATGATTTGCATGGGACTCATACCCATCCCCTTCGCTGCATCCAGTACATTTTCATCAAGCTGTTTTACCCCACTTACAGTATTCGATAAAATCGGCAAAATGGAATAAAGAAATATCGCCGCAATAACCGTATTCGCTCCCATACCCAAAACAATCAACAAAAGCGACAACATCGCTAAAGCAGGAATTGTTTGAATGATGTTTGCGATTTTTAAAATGAGGGTTCCTTTGTGTTTTGCGATATAAAAACCTAATGGGATTGCAAATAGAGATGCGAATAATACCCCATAAAAAGACATAAGAAAATGTCTTAATATTTGCTGCATAACATACGATCCATTGTCTATATAATACTGAATAATCTCTTGAATCATTCAATCACTCCTTTCATAATGTTTTGATATAAATCACGAGTTATTAAAGGTTTTACTTCAACATCCTCAAAGTACTCATGATCCTCTAAGAACTTTTGAGCACTGAGATAGGGCTCTTGTTTTTCTTCATCTGATAATCGATTAAGGTTTTGCATTATTTCTAAACTGATCTTATTTTCAAGTTTTAAAAGAATGCTTTCAATTTGAGGGTACTCTTGGATTAATGCTTTGGAGATAACAGGACTGGCATCATAGGCTGGAAAAAGTTCATAATCATCTTCCAAAACCAAAAGATCATATGCTTGAATGCGACCATCTGTTGAATATCCCAAAACAACATCCATTGTCCCTGATTCAATGGCACTATAAACTAAACCAATATCCATCGGTGATACTTTTTGAAACTCAAAGCCATACACTTCTTTGAAAGCCTCGTATCCATCACCATCTCTATCAATCCATCCTGTATCAATCCCAGCATTAATATCGGATGCCACTTTTTTCAAATCTGACACTTTTTTAATCCCATGCTTTTTTGCGAAGGGTTTTGAAACCATAAAGGCATACGTATTGGCAAAGCCAAAACTAGGGAACCAAACTAAGTTGAAACGCTCATCATACCCCTTTACTACCTTCTCATAAGCTTTTAAAGGGTTGGTTTCTGCTGCTTGATTTAACTCACCGGTTAAAGAGGTACCACTGTACATCACTGCAGAAATATTGGCATCCTTTCTTAAAAGTGCTTGCTGGATTAAAACCGAGGACCCTAAATTTGAAAGGACATCCACCTTAATTTCAGGTTCATAATGTTCAATCATTTGCGCTATTATTTCTGCCATGATTTGTCTTTCCGTAGTACTTCCTGAGGCTATTACCACATCATTATCTAAGGCACTGCCCCCTAAGCCTGGAAGAGTACAAGCACTTAAGCTCAACAATAAAACGAATGTCATGATTTTCTTGAACATATTAAACTCCTGCACTTTCTGTATTGGGCGAAAGTTTTTTCTCAACATATGAGAAAACTGCATCAACCAATAAAGTTAAAAGGGTAATAGAGAGCGTACCAACAATTATCAAGCTAATATTATAGTTATTGAGTCCGGCAAAGATTAAATCACCAATACCACCTGCTCCAATATAGGAGGCTAAAGTTGCCCAAGCTAAGACATAGGTTGCTGATAAGCGAACCCCTGAAAAAATGATGGGGCTTGCTAAAGGAAGTTGCACCTTAATTATTTGTTGGCTAGTGCTCATTCCCATTCCCTTTGCTGCATCCATTATATTCACATCTACTGCCTGCATCCCTAGGATGGCATTTCTCAAAACAGGAAGTAAAGCATATACCACCAGCGCGAAAGTAGCTGGAACTTTCCCAACACCCAATATCGGAACCATAATTGCTAGAAGTGCTAAAGATGGTATCGTTTGTAAAATAGAGGCAATTGCGACCATTAGACTCGAAAGTTTCTTTTTACGACTTACTATAATCCCCAATGGAATCGCAATCAGACAGGCAATTGCTAAAGCACTCATACTCAAACTGAGATGCTCAAGGATTTTGTTAAATAAGCTTGCTCCATGTTTTTCAATAAAGTCACTCATTGCGTTTCGCCTCCACCTTGAGCTTGATCAATTGCGGCACTCACTTTTTCATAATCAACACTCACTTCATCACTTTCAAACTCAGGCTCATAGTCATGCCAAAAGGCATCATAAACACTACCTACAATATCACCACGAGTGATAATTCCCTGCAGTACCCCATCCTCATTAACAACAGATAAGTTTCGATGCCCCAAATCTTGAATGTAGTATATAGCATCACGGATTGATGTTGTATTGGATATATAGGTTACCTGTTTTACTATGGTAGAGACCTTATTTTTCTGACTTGAACGTTTCGTTAGGGCACGCATATCAATTCTACCCAAGAGTACTTCATGTTCATCAACCACCAAAACATCATCTACCTTTGTCTCTGCCATCAATTGTGCTGCCTGGCCAATTGTTTTGTCTGCACGAATTTTCACAGGTGTTCGCATAATGCTCTGGACTGTTTCATATTCAAAGACTGCTTGATTAAGTCGTTCTTCACCAATCAAATCCTTCACAAAGTCATTTTTTGGTTGCATTAATATTTCCTTAGGGCTCCCCTGTTGGATAATTTTCCCATGGTCCATGATGACAATTTTGTCTGCCATCTTTAATGCTTCATCCATATCATGTGTCACAAAGACGATTGTCTTTTTCAATTCTACTTGAAGTCGTTTTACTAAACGTTGGATGGAATCTCGCGTTATGGGGTCCAGTGCACTGAAAGGCTCATCCATAAGAATCAGTTTTTGATCCGCTGCCAAAGCACGAATTACTCCGATTCGTTGTTGCATTCCTCCACTTAACTCTGAAGGATACTTATCAAACAGTTCTAAGGGCAAGTCAACTTTTTCCATCAAATACTTTGCTGTACTTCGCATTTTGTCCTCAGGCCATTTCAGTAATTTAGGAACTAAAATAATATTTTCATAAATACTCATATGTGGCATCAAGCCTACTTGTTGGATTACATAGCCAATTTTACGGCGAAGATGAACTTCATTCATCTGTTGAATATCCTTTTGATCAACAAATATTTTACCACTGGTGGGTTTGATCATCCGATTGATCATTCGCATGCTAGTAGTTTTCCCACTACCGGAAGTTCCGATAAAGCAAACAAACTCCCCCTCTTCAATTGTTAAAGACATATTATCCACTGCTTTATTACCGCTGTATGTCTTCGTAACGTTTCTAAATTCAATCATTTTTAAACCTCCTATTACATACCTATGTATAAGCAATTCTGTCAAAGTTACTTATTTAAAATTACATAGATTTGAAAATCTTACTTATAAACCATAACATTTCTAGCTCCAATAGTTAAATCATCACACTTATGGACTCCATGGCGTGTGTGATAATTTGAGTGATTTCATGCTACAAAAAAATAACTCAAAAATTAAAAATAACGCAAATCTCTTAGATAAATCACAGTTAACACTTTTAGAGGTTGCATTTTCTTTTTATTTTGAGTATCATATTAAAGCATAAGCCGCCATAGTTTAGTGGTAAAATAGGGCAATGGTAATGCTCAGCTCCGAGTTCAATTCTCGGTGGCGGCACCATATGTATTCAAACCCACTGTTTAGTGGGTTTTTTTGTGCTCTAACACATCGTGATGATACAGTGATGATACAAATCATATTAATAAGTATATATAAGGATAGAAAAAGAAGGCGTTAATAGCCTTCTTTTCTACGTCTTCGAGAATAATCTTGAGCAACCTCATATGTCGAGAAGAATCGATTACCGTAATACCATATCCTTTTCTCCCCATAAGGACGTCGGTCTTGAACAAACACATCAGCGACAGCACCTGGACCTAATGCTCCTTGTTTTTGGACAAAGCCTTTCTTCTGAAGAAGTAATAAAGCCTCTCTTTATTCTTAAGTAGTTTGTTAAGAAAGTAATCCTATATTAAATCAAAAAGTCTCACAACTTTTCATAAAGAATGTGAGACTTTATTTAATTGTATTAGGTGATAGAACTGATGGATTTGCAATATAAATTAACAAATCATCTTTTGTATCATTAACTATTGGATTCCCGGATTTATCAACATGAAGTTCAAAACCGTGACTCTCGTAAAACTCACGAATAAAGGGTATATCCATACATTCAAGATACACTAGTGAAAATCCATGCAAGTCATAAATACTTTTCATCGTACTAAAAGCAAACTGCAAAAGAGATGTCCCGGTTATGAATATACCTTTCATTGCTTTATCAGAATAGTTCTTACCTATTTGACCTAGAAGCATAGCTGGCAATGGATTATTGAATAATTGACTATGAACAATAATTTCACGGCGCTTCGCTTTGCTAACATCTTTGTCTAACCTGAAAGTTTTAGATGCCAAGGTAAAATAACCTACAAGCATGGTTGCTCCACCAACTTCTGCGAAAATAAGATGAGTTCTTGATATATTGGACTTATCGTACTTAATTGCGAGCTTTTTTAGAAATGTCTCAACATCCTCGTTCTTAGGACAAGAAAAATCGGCGATAATATCTTTTGCTTCATCTTCGCCGATTGTATTTACTAATTCTCTTAATGATACTTGACTATAACTGATCATTTTCTTAATTTATTTTCCTAATTTATTTACTAAATCTTGGATACTATTACTATTGTTTTTTAGCACAGTAATTTTTGGTGCTCTCTTAAGTGTTGGCTTTTCGACCTTATTCATCACTTTTGAAAGTGATTGAGCGGATCTTTTGGTTACTGACACTGAAGAAGTAAAACTGCTTGTTGCCATAATCTAGCCTCCTTTTATACGCAAAAGGTGTTTCCTTACCACCTCTCAATAATAATATACCTTATTATCTTGTATGACTCAAGTGTCATGGTTGTTTATCCTGCATTTCACACAATGTTTGTCAAGATTAAAACACGATTTAATAAGTAGTTAACGCGTTCACAAAACATCACACTATTTAATTAACGCTTATCGTTAATAATCTCAGTTTGAGAACTTACTAAATCAATAAAAAAGAGCCAACCGTTAAGGTGGCTTTGTCAATTTAGGTCTGTTTTTGTTGGCAAATCTGCAACTTCATTCATCATATGTTTGATTGTGCCATTACCGCCCAGATCAGAATACTCTTTGAACATACTGTTGATATTCTCAAGTTCGTGAATGTAAACGAATCCTTGCTTCTTTGCTTTATGAATTGCACTAATCAGTCTATCTTTAAGCAGCGCTTTAACCCCTGCTTGTGTCGCGAGGAGTTGTTTGTTGTCAAGCTCCCGTTGTTCTATTGCTTTTTTCCTTTGTGCCTTGCCTTGTGCTATTAAGTAGGCAACTACTCCGGTAATTATAGTTTGAAATCCATAATCAATAACCCATTCCATGCTCATAGGATGCCCTACTTCAACTCGGACTTATTAATCCAAATAAGTTCAGGACTAAATCCGGGAATACGTACACGTACACGATTCGGCACTTCATCCACCACATCTACTGTTCTTGCTTTCAATGGTGTGTAATGATCATACGTTTTCTTTGGGACCTGCGGATAAGTTGCAGTTCCCCCCGAAGAAACAAACAACCGAGTAAGACCACCCAATTTGACGGTCTTTACTTTAGACTTTTCAACTGGTTTTGATTGATCCGAAACTTCCCCTTGTTTTCGTAACTTAGTCCACGCTTCACTTACCCCTTTCATCCAGGATGCTTCAAAGCGACCAAGACCATTATTTTCTTCTAGGATTGTAACTACATCACCTGGTTGTAATTTAATTATTGTTTTTGTCATTATCGTTTCCTCCTTTCTAGTCTAGTATACTGGACGCGTCGTCTAAAAAAATATCCGATACGTTACAGTTTAATGCTTTACTTAATTTTTTTAACTCCCCTTCTAATTGCCCTTGTCCACAGATCACATAATGAATCTTAGTATTATTTAATCGTGCAATAGCTTTAATAACAACTTCATGATTTTTATTTTTATTAAGTTCTCCAACAGATAAA
>CAZZFJ010000030.1:0-16107 GCA_964653415.1 uncultured Erysipelothrix sp.
AAGATTTCTGCTTGAATATAAACTTATCTCAAGGCCTAGATTCGTAGTGAAAAATCCTTATGAATTTGTTAGCAATATTTCACTCAAGCATTTATTATTATGATACTATATATTGGATAGAGGAGATAATATGCAAAAAAGAAAACTAAAAAAGAATGTCCAAATCATAATAATTGGACTTGTATTAGTATTGTCGATATCAATACTAATATATAACCTACTCATACCAAAAGTCCCCAGCTCCATGCTGATCAAAGAGACACAAGAAAAGAGTGCAGGAAGTTATAAAATTTTGAAAAAAGTAAAACAAGATAATTACTATGCAATGCACTATCCAAAAACAAATCTAAATGCTTTAGATGATTGGATTCAAAGCTATATGGATCAAACCATCACAGAGTATGAACTGCTTCTCAAAGATCAAACAGAACAGCAAGTGCGTCAGGACTATAGCTCAAAAGAATCCTTTAATCAGTACACTGCCATCACGCTACGAACCTATTTAAATGATGAATTAGTCAAGACCAGCTCCAAAACTTATGACAGTGTAAAAAAAGAGTTTATTGATTTAACAATCTTCAAAGATAATGCTTCTAGAGTCATCACCAAAGCTGTACGTGATGCGATAAGCGCAGACAATCTTGAACGAAACGAATTCTTGCAGGCAACAACATTAAGTCCCGATTTTTCCGACATCTATATCGATGATGAGCAATTTAACCTAACACTTATGGATCAAAATGTTAGCTTGAACTTAAAAGATTACCCTAGCCTATTAAAAAATGACTTTGGTAGCATCAAGGCTGATGATTCTGAAGTACCTGCGGTCTATTTGGATTATGGGTATAACAAAGATGATAAAATGGTCGCATTCACTTTCGATGATGGCCCTTATACTCCAAACGCTATTAAATTCATGGAAATTTTGGAAAAATATAATGCGAAAGGCACCTTCTATATTTTAGGTTCCCGTATTGAAGGACAAGAACAGACTTTAAGAGACTTACTCAATCAAGGCCATCAAATTGCAATTCATTCTTATGAGCATCTTGATTTTAATAAGCTCACCGTTCAACAAATTACAGACCAAATTGAAAAGGCTGCAGCCTTAATTGATAAAGCTGCAGGATATCCTTCAGATTATTATGTAAGAACTCCTTATGGCAATTTAACCCAAGATAAAAAAAGCGTCCTCCCCTATACCTTCACAAATTGGTCGGTGGATTCTGAGGACTGGCGCTTTAGAGATGCCGCAAAAATATGCGACCTCACACTTTCAACGGTTACGGATGGTTCAATTGTCTTAATGCATGAACTGTATGATGAAACACTGGAGTCTCTTGAATGCATATTACCACAGCTTCAAAAAGAAGGTTATCAGTTTGTAACTGTAAAAGAACTATTAGAAGCTCGTTTTGGTGAAGTGAAAAAATCAGCACTCTACTTTAACGCTTATCAATAGAGCAAGTAAAAGAACCCATCAAAGGGTTCTTATTTTTTTGTTCTTTTTAGAGTATAGAAGAAGGTTGCCCCTTCTCCAAGCTTACTTTCAACACCATAATCCGAACCCGTTGCTTCACATATAGCCGAGACTATGGATAATCCTAGGCCACTGGTAGTAGTGCTTCTGGTATGATGCTTATTGATTTTGGAATAACGATCCCAAATACTTTTTTGATCCTCTTCAGAAATTCCAGTCCCATAATCAGTAACACTCACTGTAACCACTCCCCTGCTTGTCTTAGTATGAATATCAATAGGGTCATTAGATTGCGAGTGCTTAATAGCATTGTTAATGAAATTATATAAAACCTGTCCCATTTTAACTTCATCTGCCAGGACAAAAATTTTTGGACTGATTCGAACATTGAACTTTTTATCATCCAATTGAAATAAATTAAGTGTGGATTCAACATGTTCTTTCAAATTAAACTTAGACTCATTGATTTCTAAAACCTTAGATTCAAATTGAGAAAGACTGAGCATATCATTTACTAATTTCTCTAAGTGATGCGTTTCATCTAAAATGACTTTAAGATGTGTATTTCTTAATTCTTCATCAGAACCAGAAATATCCATAATCATTTCAGCATAGGCCTTAATCATTGTAAGTGGCGTTTTGATATCATGCGAAACATTTGCTACTAGATCCCGTCTTAATTCATCAGTCTTTGAGAATTCTTCCGTGGCATAGTTTAATGAATTCGATAATTCAATTGCTTCAAGATACCCTTCCCCACTAAACTTCACATCAAAATCACCCTTAGCTAAACGTTTAGCAGACTCATTCATTGCATGAATTGGATAAGCAAGTTTTCTAGCTAATAATAAGGCTACGGTCGTACCAACTCCAAAAATAATGACAGTTACCAGCAAAAACTGGTTCTTCAAAACTTGAACTGTTGAGTCCAGTAATTTCATTGGAGTATTAATAAAAATATAATATGGAGCATCATTTACCACAATTTCACGACCATAAAAACCCATTGCTTGATCAAAGAACTCATTTCTAAATGGCACATCAATTTCTTTAGTTGCAGAATTCTTAACAATTTCGATATATTCTTGTTTACTTGCAAGACTTAACTGTTGTAAGTAACAATTGGGACCAATCACATCCACCGCAATACTTAAGACACTGACACCAGATTCGTTATACACCATACCACACATGTTTTCATGCGCAAAAAGAAGCCGAAGCTTCGCTTTGACATCAGCATCAATGCTGCCTTGCATTTGGCGTTGCACTTCACTGATAGATAGACTGATATTTTTAGTACGACTGGCTTTGTAGTAGGGTTCTAAAAAAGTAATTTGAAGCATCCATAAAAGGATCATCATAATCGCGATGAATGCAAGAAAATAAGTCCAAACCTTAAAGGCCATGTCATTAAACATCGACTTCAAATTTGTATCCTGTTCCTCTCACCGTTTTGATATATTTTCGATACTCACCCAAATTTTGGCGTAACATTTTTATATGAGTATCAACCGTTCTATAGTCACCAAAATAATTATAGTTCCAAACCTTATCTAAAAGTGTATCTCTTGAGAGTGCTTGATTTTCATGAATCACTAAAAAGACTAATAAATCAAACTCCTTAGGAGTAAGATTAATGCGTTCTCCATCAATAGCAACTGTACGACCTGTAACATCCACTTCAAGACCTTCAAATGTATACTTAGTATGCACCTTCGTTTTACTTCTTTCATGAACGACCTTAATTCGAGCCATCAATTCTTTGGGCGAGAAAGGTTTGGTGACATAATCATCAATCCCTAATTCAAAACCTAATAATTTGTCAAACTCATCGGTACGCGCTGAAAGCATAATTATTGGAATATCTTTAATTGCCTTCACTTCTTTAGAGGCAGAAAAACCATCTAAATTGGGCATCATCACATCCATGACAATCACATCATAGTCTCGAGATTTTATCATTTCAAGAGCTTCAAGGCCATCAGATGCCTCATCACATTGATAGCCACTCACTTTAGCATATTCTTTGACTACGGCTCTTATCTTAGCCTCATCATCCACAACAAGTATTTTAATCATAAGGAAGCCTCCTTCTATATTATTATTTTAGCTTATTTCTATGAAATTGACGTGAAATTACGATTCAATTATATGGAAATCACGAATTATGATCTTCCCTTCCTCCTGAACCTGTCCTTTTATGAGCACGATATCGTTAACATGAAGCTTCTCTTTAAAACGAGAGTAAATCCTATGAAACATAATGGCATCCATAGATCCCGAGTCATCTGATACCTTCAAAAAAGCCATTTCATTTCCATCTTTAGCAACATGAACTTTAATGTAATCTAACTTTACAATGATACGGTAGCTTTCATTACGAATTTTTAACTGATAAATACTATCTGTTTGGTGTTGATTTTTGTAGATGGTTGTTGGGTATTCTCGAAGGTAAAATCCAAAAGATTTGTACTCATTTTCTAAACTTGCTTTACGATTTTCATTGACTAGTTTTAATTTAGGTTCGGACACTAAGGCGTAATTAAATACAGTGTTTCCCAGTGAATCTTTAATCGTGATTAAACTTGCATACTGCTTCACTTCTTGAAGGTTTTCTAACATGGTTTCACGACTCAAATTAAAGATATCAAAAGTACCAGCATGAATCAAAGCCTCTAAGTGTTTATCGGTCAGCTTTAAATGATTCAAGCGCACTACTGCATCGACATAGGAGCGATAAACCCCATGTTCTTGACGATTTTTAACAATCAAGCTTGCGGTAGTACGACTGATATTTTTGATGATACTTAAAGGTAAACGAATCATCCCTTCATGAATACTATAGTTTTCTAAAGATGTATTAATACTAGGAACCTCCATCTCTACTTTGCGTGATAAACTCTCATCAAGATATAGTTTTGTACGGACAGAATCTCCAATAACAGAATTAAGCAATTCTTGATAAAAGAGTGTTGGGTAATGCGCTTTTAAGTAGGATAGCTGATATGCAACAAGGGAGTAGGCTACAGAGTGAGATTTATTAAAGCCATAGTTAGCAAATTTATAAATCAAGTCATAAATGAATGTTATAAGTTTATCATCATAGCCTTTTTGATGTGCTCCTTGTTTAAAGGAAGCTTCAAGAGAGGCTAAAACTTTTGCATCTTTACTACTCATAGCTCTTCTTAAAATATCCGCCTGTGCTAAAGTAAAACCAGCAAATTTTTGCGCAACTTGCATAATTTGCTCTTGATAGATTAAAATTCCATAGGTGTCTTGTGTAATTTCTTTTAAACTATCATGATAATAATTTATTTTATCAGGTTGACTTCGATTACTGAGATAGCTTGGAATATTTTCCATAGGACCAGGTCGGTATAAAGCGATGGTATCTACGATATCTAAAAACCGTTGTGGCTTTAACTGGCGTAACAGCTCTTTCATCCCTTCCGATTCCAATTGAAAAATACCGATTGTATCCCCACTCGATATTAACTGATAGGTTAAGACATCATCAAGTGGTATCTTTGTGATGGAGAAATCTGGATTCTCTTCTCTAACTTGACTGACAATAGAATCAATCACTGTAAGATTTTTTATTCCTAAAAAATCAATCTTAATCAGTCCCAAATCCTCTATGTCATTCATATCATATTGACTTAGATAGCTTTGCTCTTTATTCACAGTGACAGGAATTACATCCAGTAAGGGTTTATCACTCATCACTATTCCAGCAGCATGTTGCGATACATGTCGTGGTTTGCCTTCAATTTTTAAAGCTAACTCGAATACTTGTCTTAAATCTGTTTCTCTTTCTAAGAGCAAAGCAAATCTATTATTTTTGTTAAAGTTTTGCATTAGTGTCAAATCACGTTCAATAAGATCTAAGGCGCGTTTTGCTTTATAGTTAGGTACATTTAAAATACGTGCACAATCAACAAAGCTTTGTCTTGCTCGAAGATTACCAAATGCAGCAATATGGGCAACATGATCATAACCATACTTATTAAATGCATATTTCACGACCTCATCGCGACGATTATCTGGAAAATCAATATCAATATCAGGCATGGATTGTCTTTCAGGATTTAAAAACCTTTCAAACATGAGATTGTACTCCAAAGGATCAACATCCGTAATTCCTAAAGCATAGGAAACAAGACTTCCTGCTGAACTCCCCCTTCCAGGACCCACATTAATACCCTTAACTTTGGCAAAACGAATCACATCATATACAATGAGAAAATAATTCACAAAACCCATTTTAATAATAACGTCTAACTCATAATCTAAACGTTTCATATAGGAAGTGGGTAAATTTTCTACTTGGAGACGTTTTTTCATTCCAGTGTAACTTAAGGCTTTAATAAAAGTGTTATTATCGACGTCTCTTCCATTATTGAACTGTGGCAAGTGGGTTTTAAGTTTAAGTAAATCGACATGACAAGTATCGACTAAAGTTTCAGCATTTTCAATCCACTCTTTTTTATAAAGATTCTTGTACTCATCAAGACTCAGAAAATGTCTCTCAGGTGCTTGCATTAGTGAAACATCTTCTTGTTTAAGATTTTTCCCCTCACCTATTGCTCGTAATGCACTGAATGCATCATGGTCTTCTAAATCTTGATAGTATATCTTTGGCATTGCAATACAAGATATTTGATATTGCTTTGCTATCGCTTCTAATTTCTCATTTGCATGTAAAAAGAATTTTGACTCCTGATGGGTCATCCCAATAAAAAAAACGTCAAACTGGAGCTTTAAAGCCAAGACTGTTTTCTCTAAAAGATGAGTATCCTTTTCATATAGATATTTTTCAAAAGGTCCCTTTTCACTCGGAAACACAATCACTACATCTTCACTAAGTTCGGTTAAATCGGATAAGTCCAATGACTCTACAAAACTTAATTTGTAGGAGAGTCGATGCAACATCTTCATGCCTTCATTATTTTTAGCATAGAGGACAACACGATAATCTTCAACATCAACTTCTAAACCAAAAACAGCTTTAATATCGTACTTTTTCGATTTTTTAAAAAACTCTAAAGCACCATACATGACTCGATAGTCCGTTAAGGCAATCGCACCATAAGACATCTTCTTCGCATTTGAAAAAATGTCATCAATTGACATCAATCCATTTAACAATGAGTAATGACTCCGTACAAATAATTGCGAGTTCAAACTACCAACCCCTTTACTCTATTATACATAATTATTAGTGATTATTCATGCTATATATAAGAGTTTAGATTATAAAAAAACTCAGAAACTCCAATTAGAAAGTTTCTGAGAATAATTTATACTATAAAATGCTTGGAGTTCATTCATTACTACTTCTTACAAGCTCAAGAAGCTCCTTTTGCATTTGGTGAAGCTCAAAACGATCACAAGCTTTAAAGCCTGCGGCTAAGCGATGACCCCCGCCATGGTACTTTTCTGCAATCTTATTTACAGTAATACTTTGTGAACGTAAAGAACCTAGATAGGCACCTTCATCGGTTTCAACAAAGACAACTGTAATTTTGAAATCACGAACATTTCGCATAACACTGCCATATTGCTTTGCATCACGATCACTTAAACCATATTGATCGCGCATTGCTTTGGTAATGAGTAGGCTTGCTAGTCCGGATTCATAGCTAACATGCTGTGCGAAAATCCGTTCGAAGTCAAAATCTACATAGCGTTTTGTAAAAAACTTTTGTGTTAATTTTGAAATGTTGGCACCCTTCTCCATTAGCTTTGCTGCAACTCTTAAAGTTTCTGGCTTTGTATTTGGAATACTAAAACGAATAGTATCCGTTAAGATTCCTGCCATTAGATATGAGGCAACGCTTTCTGACAGACTCAATTGAGAATCTAAAAGCAGTTCTGCTAAAATCTCACAAGTGCTAGATCTTGTACTATCAACGATATAAGCATCACCATAGGGATTATCGTTTGGATGATGGTCAATATTTAAAATACCTTTGGTTAAAATATAGGGTCCATCAATACGCACTTTATTGGCTGTATCAAGAACAATCGCATAAGCGTCTTTAAAAAAATCAACAGGTATTTCGTTAGATGGTTGTTTAAAATAATCCAAGTCATCATTTCTTTCGCCTGCCATTACAACCGCTTTATCCGGATAATGTTCCTTGATAAAATGGTATAAGGCAAACTGTGATCCAAGGGCATCCCCATCAGGATTCACGTGTCTAAAAATTGCGATTTTGTTGTGGGCTTCAATTGTTTGGATTAATTTATTGATTGTGGAGCTCAAATGCATCACGTGAAAGAACGAGTTCTTCATCAGTAGGGACGACCCACACATCGACTTTCGATCCTTCAGTACTGATGAGTTTTTCCTCTCCGCGAGTGGTACTGTTTAATTCTGTATTATAATCTAATTGAAGTCCTTTTTTAAGAGCATCTAGAATCGCTGCACGAATTTCAGTGTCATTTTCACCTAAACCAGCAGTAAACACAATAGCATCAACATGACCCAATTGCATTGCAAATCCACCAACCACTTGGCGAACACGTTCTGCATAGATCTTTCTTGTTAAGATAGCACGTTCGTTACCTTCTTTAATAGCTTCTTCAACTTCACGAGCATCACTTGATACCCCTGAGATGCCTAACATACCAGACTTCTTATTGAAAATATCTAAAATTTCATGGGCTGACTTATCTAATTTCTCCATTAGGTAGGTCACAATTGCCGGGTCAACATCCCCAGTTCTAGTTCCCATCATAATTCCTGATAAAGGAGTGAATCCCATTGAAGTATTAATACATTTTCCATCTTCAACTGCAGAAATAGAAGCACCATTTCCTAAGTGAAGTGTAATCACATTAAGACCTTCAATATCGCGGCCCATTAATTCTGCCACACGGTGTGAAACGTATTGGTGAGATACACCATGCATTCCATAACGGCGAACTTTTAAATCTTCATAGTACTCATAAGGTAATGGGTAAATAAAGACTTCTGGTTTCATTGTCTGATGAAATGCAGTGTCAAATGAGAATGTATGAGTAGCATCCGGTAGCGCTTTTTTAAATGAACGGAAGCCAATTAAGTTTGCTGGGTTATGGAGTGGAGCTAAATCCGCTAACTCTTCAACCAAAGCAACATTGTCGGGTGTACATAATACTGTTTTTGAAAAATACTCACCACCATGCACAACACGGTGTCCAACCGCTACAATTTCATCTAAATCTGTAACAATTTTCTTGTCAATTAAGGCCTTTAAAACTAAGTCTGCCGCAACATTATGATCCGGAATATCTAAGATATCTTTCTCTTTGTTACCATTATATTTAATATTGAATAAACCATCGTTTAGACCAATACGTTCAACCACACCTGAACATAATACGATCTCCTCTGGCATAGAAAATAGTTGAAATTTTAATGAACTACTTCCTGCATTAACTGCTAAAACTTTACTCATAACTTCCTCCTCTTTTATGTTTGATTAAAATTTTGTTGACTGCTTCATTATTTAATTCATTTAAATCATGATATAGCCTATCATATCTTAACACAATTTGAAGTTTATTTTCCATTTCATGCAAAAAATCACGAGTCCTTTTCAAAATATCATAAACACCAGCACGAGATATTTTTAAGATATCTGCAATTTCTTGATACGATAAGTCATCTTGATAATAATACTGAAAAACTTCTTTTTGTCTTTGTGTTAGTAGTGGCTCATAAACATCGTAATAAGTATTTAAGAGAATCATCTCATCAAGCATGGATATTCACCAAGCTAGATAAATAAGAATCAATATCAAAGACACGTAGGTCTTCAAGTCCTTCTCCTAAACCTACATAGCTCACTTTAAGATTCAATTCATCCTTAATACTTAATAAGACCCCACCTTTAGGAGATCCATCTAATTTCGTTACAATTAACGAATCAATGGGCGTGACTTCAGTAAAGTTTTTTGCCTGGGAAATTCCATTTTGTCCAGTATTACCATCTAAAACTAAATAAGTTTGATCAATGCCACCAGCTTCTTTTGTTAGAACACGACGCATTTTCTCAAGCTCATTCATTAAGTTGACTTTATTTTGAAGTCGACCTGCACTATCACAAATTACTAAGTCATAGTTTTCTTCTTTAGCATGACGTATCGCGCCAACATAAACTGAAGCTGGGTCTTCATTTTCTTTACCCCCAAAAAAGCCTACGCCGATGCGTTGTGCCCAAACTTTTAATTGATTGCTTCCAGCTGCTCTAAAGGTATCGCCTCCAACTAATAAGACTTTCTTACCTTCGTTTTGGTAGTGATGAGCTAATTTAGCACAGGTAGTAGTTTTTCCTGTGCCATTCACTCCAACCATTAGAAAAACATTCAAGCGATCCTCAAGCACATAAGGTTCGATATTCTCTCCATATTGGTCTTTCATTACCTGGACAAGAAGCTCTAAAGCCTCTTGTTCATCTTTAATATTTTTCATTTCCTTTTTGAAAGTTTTTATGATTTTTCTTGCGCTTTTAACCGACACATCGGCTTGGATTAAATTCGCAAGTAAGTTATCATACCATAAATCATCAAAGCTAGGTTTGGATGAAAACATACTGAAGAGTTTGTCACCAAAAGTAGCGCGTGTTTTCTCGAACCCTACTTGATAGAGCTCTTCGTCTTTTTTTGATTTAAATATTTTTTTAAAAAATGTCATACTGGCTCCTCTCTTAATTCAATAGCTTCATCTAAGCGAACACTCAACAATGAAGATACGCCCTTAGTAGGCATTGTAACTCCATAAAGCATGTCACATTTTGCCATGGTTCCAGGACGGTGTGTAATAAGAATAAACTGAGTATCATCTTGGGATATTTCTTGAATATAATCTGCTAAACGTTCCACGTTTACTTGGTCTAAAGCGGCTTCAACTTCATCAAAAATACATAAAGGTACGGTTCGAGCTTTGATAATCGCAAAGAGCACTGATATGGCTATGAGCGATTTTTCACCCCCTGAGAACAAACGAATATTTTGAACGCTTTTACCCGGAGGCTGAACATCAATATCAATACCAGTATTAAGAAGATCATCAGGATCCTCAAGAACTAGTTTGGCATGTCCCCCTTTGAATAATTTAGAGAACACATCTTGTAGTTCATTGTTGATCTTATCGAACATTTCTTTAAATTGTACTTCCATGATTTCATCCAAATCACTAATAACTGCCAAGATTTTTTCACGACTTTGAACTAAATCATCCAGTTGCTTACTTAGAAAATCATAGCGCTCTTTCACTTCCTCATACTCCTGAGGTGCATCAAGGTTCACATTACCTAAACGTTGTATCTCAGCGCGTAGTTTAAGAACTTCATCTTTTTTATCTTTTTTGCTTTCATCATAAATATTCTCTAAAGCATATTCATAAGTCATTTGATACTCAGTTGATAAGCGATTAAATGCATTGTCAAGTTGAGTTTCAAAGCGAGTATTCTCAAGATTTATGTCATTAATCTTTTGGTCAACTTCTCGTTGACTCAATCTTGCGTCCTTAATAGCACGAATAATTTGTTGTAGCTCATTGGATATTGCAAAACGTCTTTCACGTGTTAAAGACAGTGTGGATGTTGTTTCATCACGGGCCATTAAGGCTTTATTTAATTTGACTACAACCTCATCAACAATATCTTCATCATGATCATTATCTACATTTAAAGCGTCATATTCACCTTGTAAACGTTCATACTGAGCTCTTTTTACATCCAAAAGTGGTTCAACTTGCGCAAAAGCAATTCGTTTTTGCATTAGATTCTCATTGGCTTTACGATATTTTTGATTGAACTGATCTAGATTCATCTCAATCTCATCCATCTGGACATTAAAACGTTCAAGTTGCTTTTCAATGCTTTCTATTTCTATTTTAATTGAATTGGTAGAGTTAGAATTATTAACAGCGCGACCTCCGGTCATGCGTCCACCTGTATGAATCACATCACCATCTAGGGTTACAATTCTATAATTAAAGTTCAGACGTTTAGCAAGTACATTCGCATTATCAATCGTATCAACAATTAGAACATTACCTAATAAATTGGCGATCAGTACTTGATAAGCTGGATCTGTTTGTACAAAATCACTCGCAACCCCCAGGAATCCTTGGGCGTGTTCACAAACGATTAAAGCATCCTTTTGAACGAAACGTTCCTTCACAGTATTTAAAGGAATAAAAGTTGCGCGGCCTGAACGATTTTTCTTTAAGAAGTTAATCGCATTAACTGCAGCTTCTGAATTCTCAGTAACCACATGCATATTCGCTGCAGCTAGAGTAGTATTAATAGCTGTATCATATTCAATATCTGAAGTTATTAAATTTGAAACAACATCATGAACCCCATAAAGACTGGCTTTATTACTCATTATCGTCTGCACACCTACATTATGTTCAAAAGGTTGTGATAAGCGATGTTTCAAAAGATCAAGGCGGGAGTTGAATCCACCGACCTGAGCTAATATACTGTTTTTCTTTTGCATTTCATAATTAATACTGACTTGAATATCTTGACTGGTTTGACTTAAGATTTCAGTTTCTGCTTTAAGTTCTTGATGACGTAGCTTACGCTCCTCAAATTCTGCTTTTGCTTCATTGAGTTTAGCACGAAGCTCTTTCGCTTTTTCTTCAGTATTTCCAACTTCAATCACGTACTTACGCTTTTCATCAATTTCAATTTTACGAGTTTCCAAAGTTCCAATCTCTTGAACCAAGGCAATGATTCTTTCTTGATATCGATTGGCTTCTTGATCTAAGCGAAACTCTTCTTGACGTTTTTGCTCTTGATCATGTTCTAATACAGCAATTTGAGTTTCAAGTTGAGCAGATTTAGCCTCTAAATCATAAAGATTATTGGTATTAGATTTAATTTTTAAATCCAAGGATTGAATATCGGACACTAAAACCGAGACTTCAATCTGTTCTAATGCTTTTTGCTTTACGAGATAACTTTCTGCTTTCTTTGCGGCTTTTTCCAAAGGACGTACTTGCTTGAAAATCTCATCAACAATATCTTGCATTCTCTCGACATTTTCCTGGGTCCGTTCAAGTTTACGAATGGAATCCAGTTTACGTTTTTTATATTTTGCAACTCCCGCAGCTTCTTCAAAAATCATACGGCGATCTACAGGTTTTGCTTCAGCAAAATAACTGATAGATCCCTGTGATATCATGCTGAGCGAATCTCGTCCCAGACCTGTATCCATAACTAAATCATGAATATCACGTAAGCGACATGAGACTTTATTAATCATATATTCGGATTCACGTGTATCTCTATATAGTTTACGTGTGACTTCTACTTCTTCATAATCACTATTTAGTGCTTTATTTTCATTATTAAAAACCAGGGTAACCTGGGCTATATTTACTTTCCTTCTTGTTTCTGATCCATTAAAAATAACATCCGTCATACTGGAGCCACGCATTTGTTTGACAGATTGTTCTCCTAAAACCCAACGAATCGCATCGCTGATGTTACTTTTACCACAGCCATTGGGACCTACAACGCCTGTGACGGGATCTTCGAAATTAATCACGACTTTATCCGCAAAGGATTTAAAGCCCTGCATTTCAATTCTTTTGAGGAACATAACTTCCCTCCTTCATTATCCTTAATATTATAACCGAAAACAGTCAAAAAACATAGTCTCATTGATGGCAGTTTCACAAGTTCAATTGCGAAATATTTGTGAACTTTTGAAATAGAATACCATTTTTAAGCAAACTATTGTATAGTATGGTAGATTGAGGTGAAATTATGAGTAAGAAATTAATCGCAATCGCAGCTTTATTAATAGTTTTTATTGTTTTACCTGTCTATCTATACTTTTATTTTAGTCCAGAAGACACTAATAACATAAAATATACAAGAACCGCTAATGATTCTCAAGTATATGCAGACTTCTTTGCAAATTTGAAGCAAAATGAAGGTGAACAATTAATCTATTTGAAAGACTCAAATGAGGACAATTCTTATTTAGAATCTGGCATCATTTATTCCGTACTGGAAGAAAACGAAGGCGAAAACCTTTCCGTCGACTTTAAGGTATTGGACACTGCGAGCGAAAAAGATTTGACTGTAACTCAACTTAAAGACAAATTCTCTATTGAAACAGTACCTGCATTGGTGATTGTAAATGTTGAAGGCAACAAATTGAATGTCGTCAACACTTTGGCCTACCATGATGATCAACCATTTACAAAAGATAATTTTAAAACATGGTTATTTGAAAATCATATCTGGGTTGGACCTTATCTAGATGCTAGTGATCTTAACTAAAAAGAGCTTAAACGCAAATTAGCGTTTAAACTCTTTTTTTTCACTTAAGTCTTAATGACATTGCATTTACAGCTACAACAATCGTACTCACAGACATTAAAGTAGCCCCCATGGCTGGGGTTAATATAATTCCAAAACCACTCAAAATACCCGCGGCTATGGGAATCGCAATAAAGTTGTATCCTGCTCCCCAAAATAAGTTTTGCTTCATTTTACGTTGGGTACTTTTAGCAAGGCTTAAAATATGCAGAATATCAGAAGGCCGACTCTTGACTAAAATAATATCTGCGGTTTCATTTGCAATATCCGTTCCTGCTCCAATCGATACCGCCACATCAGCTCTTGCTAAACTGGGGGCATCATTAATACCATCTCCCACCATCATAACGCTGTGACCCTCTTCCTTATATTTGCTGATAATCTTTTCTTTATCTTCAGGAAGCATTTCAGAATATACTGAATCAATCCCCAATATTTTTGCAATCGATTCTGCTACTTTTCGATTATCACCTGTCAACATTACAGGGGTAATGTTGTGTTGTTTCAAAGAATTAATGAGTTTCTTTGCATCTTGTTTTACATCATCCCCTAAAACAACATGACCTATAACTGTTTCATCTACCAACAAATATGATATGGAATAAGCTTTTTCGGATAAGTAATCATATATCTTTTTATCATACATGATGTCATTTTGATCCAAGTATCTCACGTTGGTAATTTCTACATTTTGATTGTTATAAATACCCTTAAGACCTATGCCTGCCATGGTTTTCACTTCACTTAGCTCAAAAAGTTCCAGATTGTACTCTTTAGCTTTTCTAAGTACACCCTGCGCTAAAGGATGATTCGAGTGATTCTCTAAAGAGGCAAACAGTTGTAACATCTTTAAATTTGAATACTTATCACTATAGCTTAAATAATCATGCACCTCAAAGTTTCCCTCGGTTAGGGTACCCGTTTTATCCATAAAGATCATGTCGATTTTAGGGGTTTTTTCAAGAGCTATACGCGACTTAATTAAAAGGCCATTTTGAGCACCAATAGCAGTAGAACGGGCTGTGACTAAAGGAACCGCAAGACCTAAAGCATGCGGACATGCTATAACGAGTACCGCAACCATCTGCATAATTCCATGATCAACATTCTCTATTATTGTCCAGAAAAATAAACTCAAAACCCCAATAATTAATGCAAAATAAAACAAATACTTTGCAACCAAATCAGCCATATTCTCACTCTTAGACTTTTCGCTTGAAGCACTTTCTACTAATCGCATTAATTGGGATAGATAACTATCTTCTCCAGTTTTTGTCACTTTTATTTGAATATTCCCATTAGTATTTTGAGAACCACCAATAACAGAACCACCGACTTCTTTGAATACAGCCTGAGACTCCCCTGTGAGCATGGACTCGTTGATATAGGTAGTACCAGAAACAATTATGCCATCGCTTGGAACATTTTCACCTGCTTTTACAAGTAAAATATCATTCACTTCAATATCATTAAGTGATACAGTTTCATGACTTTTATCATCTTTAATTCGAATTACCGTATTGGGTAAAAGTGCTGCGATACTTTCCAGTGCACTGTGAGCTTTCGATACTGATTTCATTTCCAACCAATGACCCAACAACATAATCAAAATAAGACTGGATAGCTCAAAGAAGAAATCCATGATGTCTATGTTCTTATGTAAAATATGCTTAATGATAAATCCATACATACTATAGGCATAAGCCACAGTAATCCCCATCGACACTAACATCATCATCGCTGGTTTTCTTGCGCTAAGTTCACTTTTAGCTCCACTTAAGAAGGGTTTTCCACCATAGATAAATAAAATGCTTGCTAAAAAAGCTACAACATATTCACTATAGGGAAATGTAAACTGAAATGGTAACTTAACTCCCATCATAGGGGCCAAAAATAAAATTGGTAAGCCTAGTATAAGCGAATTTAAGAAAACCTTTTTATACATCTTCGCATGTTCACTGTGATGATTATGGCTAAGCTGATGTTTTTGCTTATGTTGAGTATGGATATCATGCTTATGTTCACTATTATCGTGTTGATTCATAGCTTCTCCTTCATCTTTAGGATTTGATTTCTAAAGCAATTATCAGATTATTACTGTTTAGCATATCCTTAAAAGACACCATCCTTTTCACGCTAAACTACTACTTTCTAATACAATTATATCAAAAACAGAGACTTATCCTTGAAATAAGTCTCTGTTTAGAAAATATAAATATCAATTAAATATAGTGTGAAATAAACTCTTCGCAAATCAAGGCTGAGTTTTGGCTTGCTAATGCAAGATATTCG
>CAZZFJ010000031.1:0-14407 GCA_964653415.1 uncultured Erysipelothrix sp.
GACTATGATGATTTAGAGTTTCATTATCCGATAATTCGTTTAAAAGAAGAAGGTGTCGAAATTACGATTGCTTCTGAAACTAAAGGAGAACATATCAATGGAAAGTATGGTCTAAGTACCGTGAGTGATCTTTCTTTTGATGAAGTACAGATTGAAGAGTATGATGGCTTATTAATTCCAGGTGGTTGGGCACCTGATTATTTGCGACGATTTGATTCAGTCCTTGGTTTTGTTCGTTATATGAATGATAAGAATCGCTTAATTGGGATTATCTGTCATGCGGGTTGGGTCTTATCTTCAGCAGATATTCTCAATGGAAGAACGGTGACCAGTACTCCTGGTATTAAGCATGATTTAATGCATGCTGGTGCACAGTGGGTTAATGAAGCTGCAGTGATTGATGGAAACATTGTCTCTGGAAGAAGACCACCAGATTTACATGTATATCTACCAATGCTTATGGAAGTGTTAAAGAATCAGTGATTAAAAAAATCTTACTACAAAACAGTAAGATTTTTTATTTGAGGGCTATCGGTTCTAAAATTCACCACTTCTTATGTTGGATAGTTTGTAGTCTGTAATAGTTAAGTCTTTAAATATACGAATACTATGCACACCAGCAGGAGATTGAGCACTTAGGCCTACCTTGAGTGTTTTTTCTACTGCTAGATTAAAAATGCGGACAAGGTAGTATTTTTCACCATCTATAGAGTAGTGTAGGGCAAAGGTATTATCTTTTCTGGAAGCCATTAACCAAACCCAATCTACTTCTAAGTTAGCTCCATTAGCATCATCAGATGTGTAATCAGTAATAACACTGACAATAGCATTTGTATTGAAGTCTGTTTTTTCAAATGCGAGCTTAATCCATTTTAAATCGGATTCATAGATAAAAATAGCTCCCGCATCATAATTATGAGTAAAGTTGTTTTTTACTTTAACTTGAATGGTGAAGTCGCCTAAAACTTCTCTATAGTAAAATGGAGCTGTATAAGTAATTCTATATAAAATATATTGAACCGCCGTATACGGATCCGTACGTACGGTGGTGTGAGAGGACGATAATTAAGTTAATTAATTATCTCCTACTCGATTACTTGAATAAGATAATTTAAATTATTTAAGGAAAATATATGACTCATACTCAATAATTGTCTCAAGATTCCCATTCGAAAACAAGCAAAACTCTCATATCACACCAATGTTTCATGTAACTATTTTTATAATAAAAAAAGTTAAAAATTAATACAAAAAAAGAGTAGTATCCGTGACAAGTAAGCGATTACAGGTTATAATATAGATGAATCAAAGATAGGGATCGAAATAGAAACCTATCGCGATAAGAAAAGGGCTATGACACATAGAAGTGTTGATTCTGGAAGATAAGCTTGTGCCATATTATCATTAAATCATTAGTATGGCGAGGTAAGTTAACCAATATGCAGTAGGGATGAAACCTGAAGTCAAAAATAACCATTGAAGTGGATTCGAGGGTGAAATTGATAGCAAAAAGAATTGGCATAACTAAACAGCGGTGTTGAAGAAAATAACTTTCAAAAGTTAAATCATGTCGGATTAGGTAGCGTTGATGCTAACGATCAACAAAACTGAAAAAGGAAGCAATGAGTAAAGATTGTTGAATGACTCCCATTGATTCAAATCGCAACAAAGCTTAGTGTCAGATGCTCTTTTTGATATTATAAAATATAGCTGTTTAAAAACATGAAAAGAACTAGCTCTATACATAGATATAATAGCAGCGTTTGAATAGCGTCTGTTATTAATATGAAAATTATATATGATTTAGTACTAAACTCAGGAAATTCCTGAGTTATTTTTTTTCAGAGTGAAAATGGGCAAGAAAAAATTCTAGGATAATAAATACTGTACACAGCATGTGGCTAACTAACATAAATATTGAGATATTTTTACTAAAGTTATATGCAACACTTAAGATTAGAGTGATGAAGTAGTAGATTAAAAACAGCCTATAGATTTTCGTGAAAAATATTTTCTGCTCTTTACGCATTTCATTTCTATAATAATCCTTAAGATACAATTGTTGTCTAAAGATTAATATATCTGTAAAATCGTATCTTTCCTGTCGAATAATTTCAAGTTTATCAGTATAAACATTGTATGCAAAATCGATATTGAAATCGATCATGTCAAAATTTAAGTGTGTTTTGACGTACTCCATAAACTGAGAGTATGAATAAGCAAAATTGGATTGAATCCTCTTTTTTAAAATATATCTCATCAAAAAGGGGAATAATAAGATACTAAGCCCCATTGTTGATCCCTTCAAATAAATAGAAATATAAGAAAATAAAAATAAAGGGAAATGATATTAAGTATTCAAGTTCGAAATATTCGTTTCAGATGAAAATATACAAACAAGTAAGAAGACACATTAAAAATGGATAGATTTGAAACTTCATACCATCTGAAAATATCTTTAAAAACTAAAGATACGAATATCTAGTTTCATGATGATTCTATATCCCATCATTAGGAGCATAAGTGAAGGCAGAAAATAGAGGGGGTCTAAAAATAGTATTTCTGCAATACCCATGGAAAGAAATACAAAGAAAAAACTTACCATGGAAATAGTGCCACCGTTCCAAAAGCGTAGATAATACCTACGCAAATAAATAACAATAAGAGCTTTTGCCATACTGTGTATTGACTCACAATCTTTCTATATTCTTTCATTTTAATCCCCCTAATCCCAGTTTACCTTATTATATCAAAAAATAGGTTTATATGGTGAAAACCTTAAAAGTAAATAAAAGTCTAATAAATTAAGAACTTGTTAGGAAGCTATGGTACAATAAACTAGAGAGGTGAATTTATGGATTGGTTTTTAGATTTAAATCCTGTAGTTCAAGCCTTACTGGCGACTCTGTTTACATGGTTTGTTACAGCAGTGGGTTCGGCTACAGTGTTTTTCTTTAAGAAAATTAATAAAAAAGTATTAAATGCAATGCTTGGTTTTGCAGCTGGTGTAATGATAGCCGCAAGTTTTTGGTCCTTACTCGCACCTGCAATTGATATGGCTGAGGCTCTTGATCAAAATGCAGTTTTCATGGCAGCAGCTGGATTTTTATCAGGTGGCGCTTTTCTATTTCTTGCGGATAAACTTATGCCTCACTTACATATGGGGCAAAAAACAAAGGATGCTGAAGGGATCAAAACAAGTTGGGAACGTTCAGTTCTACTTGTACTAGCAATCACGCTACATAATATTCCTGAAGGACTTGCAGTGGGAGTTGCATTTGGTGCTGCGGCACTGGGCATGCCTACCGCGACAACTGTTGGGGCTATTGCCTTAGCTATTGGAATTGGTTTACAGAATTTCCCAGAGGGAGCAGCTGTTTCTATTCCACTCAGAAGAGAGGGAATGTCAAGATGGAAATCATTTTTTTACGGACAAGCATCCGGTATTGTTGAACCCTTTGCTGGGGTACTTGGAGCATATGCTGTAGTTCACATGCAACGCATTCTTCCTTTCGCTTTAGCATTCGCAGCAGGGGCAATGATTTATGTTGTGGTTGAAGAACTAATTCCAGAGGCACATCAAGGTGATGATAATTTGAGATCTGATATTGCAACCTTAGGTTGTCTTGTTGGATTTACTATCATGATGATATTAGATGTATCATTAGGTTAAAAACATTTAAGAAATCAATCATTTTATAAGTGATTGATTTTTTTGTGCTATTATATTAAAAATGCATGTCATTTTTGTAGTTGAAATCATAAAAAACTCACTAAACAGTGAGTTATTATACATATGGTGCCGACGACTGGAATCGAACCAGCAACCTATCCATTACGAGTGGATTGCTCTACCGTTGGAGCTACGTCGGCGTGTAATATTATTGTATCATGGAGTCAATTAAAATGGGACAGTTTTTTTTAGCTTCTTGTTTTTCATTTCGTTTTTACAGAAGATTGTGTGCTATACTAATTTAAGAAAGAAGGCAATTTATGTATAACTCAAAAGAAATTATTTCAAATTTAGAAACACTCTTAAATATTAACAGTCCATCAGGCTATACCAAAGATGCAATTAACTATGTGTTAGGCTATGCTCAAGATTTGGATTATGAGACTGAGCTTACTGAAAAAGGCAATTTGGTGGTCAGTATTAAAGGTGAAAAAGATACAACACGTGCACTAAGTGCCCATGTAGATACATTAGGTCTTATGGTTCGTTCCATCAATGCTGATGGTACATTAATGATGACAACTCTAGGGGGTCCATTGACTCCAACATTAGATGGGGAATATTGCGATGTCATTACACGTGATCATAAAGTCTATACCGGAACCATCCTTTCAACCTCAACCTCAATTCATGTTTATAAGGATGCCTCAACCAAATCACGTGATGTTGATAATCTCCATGTTGTATTAGATGAAAGAGTTCATTCTAAAGAGGATGTCTTAGAACTTGGAATTCAAAATGGTGACATTGTTGCTTATAATCCTAAGTTTCAAGTCACAAAATCTGGCTTTGTAAAGTCACGTTTTTTAGATGATAAAGCCTCTGTAGCTATTTTAATGGGAGTATTAAAAGATATCAAAGAAAATGATATCAAGATGAAGACTAATTTAAAGTTTATCTTTACAAACTATGAAGAAGTCGGACATGGTGCATCTTATATTCCTGAAGATATTACAGAGCTTCTTGCAGTTGATATGGGGGCAATTGGTCAAGATTTATCTTGTACAGAATATGATGTTTCTATATGCGCTAAGGACTCCAGTGGTCCATATGATTATGAAATGACATCTGATTTAATTAATTATGCCAAAGACTTAGAGCTTAATTATGCTGTTGATATTTATCCAATGTATGGTTCAGATGCTTCTGCTGCATTAAGGGGTGGAGCAAACATCAAAGCAGCTTTAATTGGACCTGGAGTTGCAAACTCTCATGGTATGGAAAGAACGCATCTAGAGGCATTAGAGAATACATATAAGCTAATCATGGCTTATATTAACCAGTAATTTAAAACATCCCACAGTTTCTATGGGATGTTTTATTATCTAAGAATGTAAAGATATAATACAGTTTTCAAATAACTTAATATCATTTGTAAAGGTATCATATGCTTGATTTAGAGAATCCTCTTTAGGAGGGATTTTGCCAAAGAATCCCTTCATACGTGGGGGACTCTCTTTTATTTGTATGAGAGTATAGATCATATTAAGCTCCTATACGATATTTTTATTAAGAATTGATTGGGGTAGTTTTTGATAATAATACCACCAATATATACAGTTAAGTTAAAAAGTACAATAAAAAAAGTTGTAAGATTTTAAGTAAAAACTTAAGGTCTTACAACTAGATATACTATGGATTTAAAGTATTGGCAATGGATTCATTATTCTCCATCATTTCAATAAGCCTTTGTGCTTGTGATAAAAGTTTAGCATCCGGTTCTTTAACTACTTGATACACACCCTTAGCGCTATAACAATCCCATGTATCAAAGACTTCACCAATAACTTGTGTACTGTAGATATCCCATGAACTCATAGAGTTGAGCTGGGCTTTGATCAAGTTATTAAGCTGGTTACTGGGCATATTTAGTACGATACTGTCACTGATCGCATCTAAGAAACTGTGATAGTTAGTAATAATACTGGGGGATAGAATTTTATTGATGATGGCTTGAAGAACAATTTGTTGATTTTTTGCTCTTGAATCATCACCTTCTGGTAAATTCTTACGGTTGCTAACAAAGGATAGCGCTTTTTGACCATCTAAATCATTCAATCCTTTATTGAAATAATACTGATGTGATTTAAAGCTATGAGGAGAATCTACTGTAATACCACCAAGTGCATCCACCACATCAATAACAGAGGTCCAATTGACTTTTAGTGTATAGTCGATATCCATTTCTAAGAAATTCTCAATTGTCTTTACAATGTTATTCATGCCCGAACTTCCTACAAGGGATAGTTTATCTTTTTGACCATTATCAGCTCTAACAACAAAGGTATCACGAGGAATTGAAGTCATTAAGATTTCGTGTTTGATAGGGTTTATAGTTAAGACGATATTTGCATCACTTCTTTGGGTTCCAGATATGTCGCCTGCAAAATCAAGTCCTGAAATATAAATACTGAAGGTATCCTTATTAGTATTTGTATTTAAGTTTTCATCAAGGGATACTTCATAAGTATAACTAGCAATAACTTTAACCTTACTAATGAAACCTTCAAATATCTCATCCAAGCTATCCATATGCTCACTTCGTAAGAGTAAAACTTCAGGCATTCCAGCATCAAATGCTTGATTGAGACTGGTAAAATCATTGAATCGTTGAATATGAGGTTCCTTGTCTGTTTCGTTTTTTATAAATTGAGTCGCTTGATTAACGGCTTCTTGATCAATGCTGGTATTAGCACCAAAGGGAAGATCAATTACATCTTGAATAGTTTCATAAGGACTATCATAGTGGACTAAAATATTCACTGTATGCTTTTCAACATTATGATTGGTTATTTTGCGTAAGGCACTATCGAGTTTTGAGGTATAAGGTACAGTAGCGCCCATAATCAGTGCCATAACGATTAAAAGAACTTCAGGTACTTTGGATTTTTTGTTGAATCCAAGATAAATGAGTAGAATAAGATTCGCTATCACAAGAGTTATGAAAATGAGTAGGTAATTTGTGGGTAATACGTTGAGTCGAATAATTACGCCTAAACCAATAAGGGTGATAATACTGGTAATCGTGGCAATCAACAAGGTTGTCTTATTTTCTTTTTTCATAATATCCTCCAAGTATTGACTTACTTATTATATCCAATTTTGAGTTTCTTACAAGTTATATTCTAAACCAAGGTAACTTCAGATGATTCATGAACTAAAATTAACAAAAAAAGTCAATGAAAGCACAAATCATGTGATAAAATAAATATATGAAAGGAGTACGCGTATGACAGTAATTTTCTTACTAATAGCAAGCTCACTCTTTGTAAGTATCTTATTTTTAAAGCCGAAATATTTATATTTGGGAGCTGCAACATTGATGACATGGCTCTATTTTTATTTGAATCATGTGAGTTTTCTTTACTTCGTAATGTTTATGATGGGTATGCTACTATTACTGGTTGAATTATATATTCCAAGTTTTGGTATTGTGGGCATCATGGGAACAGTCGCTGTAGGCGTTAGCTTAGTGAATGCAGCTGGTAGCATGATTGAAGCCATTTTACTGAGTGTCTTTTTACTATTAGTTGGTTTTTTAACAGCTTATATTTACACAAGACAGGGCAAGGATATATTCTTAAGTCCCAATTTAGTATTGGATACGGCAATTAAAAACAAACCAGTAACACAGGCCCCCAAAGATCTATTGGGTAAAAATGGTGTGACACTCACTGCTTTAAGACCTGTTGGTAAAGCTAAAATAGAGGACGAAATTTATGAAGTATTGAGTGATATTGAAATGATTGATGCACAGGTATCAATTGTTGTAAGGCATGTTGAAGGTTCAAAAATATTCGTACAAAAGGAGCAATAAAATGAATACATTTATCTATTATGCAAATGACTTTTCGTTTATTCCTGCAATCATTATTCTATTTGCAGTGGTCGTTATTCTGGGAATTTTCTTTAGATATGTCCCAGTAGGTTTATGGGTTACAGCATATTTCTCAGGAACCAAAGTTACCATTATGGATTTGATTGGTATGCGTTTAAGACGTGTTACCCCTTCAAGAATTGTAAATCCATTAATTAAAGCTACTAAAGCTGGTTTAGATTTAAATACTAACGAGCTAGAAGCTCATTTACTCGCAGGTGGAAATGTTAACCTCGTAATTGATGCTTTAATTGCAGCACAACGCGCTAACATTGATCTTGATTTCAAACAAGCAACAGCAATTGATTTAGCTGGACGTAATGTTTTTGAAGCGGTTCAAGTTTCTGTTAACCCAAAAGTTATTGAGACACCAGTTATTGCTGGGGTCGCGATGGATGGAATTGAAGTAAAAGCGAAAGCCAAAGTAACCGTTCGCGCAAATATCGAAAGACTCGTTGGGGGTGCAGGTGAAGAAACCATTATTGCACGTGTTGGAGAAGGTATTGTTACAACTGTTGGTTCTGCAGAGAAGCACTCCGTTGTTTTAGAAAATCCCGATTCCATCTCACAAACTATTTTAAGAAAAGGGCTTGACTCAGGTACTGCTTTTGAAATTCTATCGATTGATATTGCGGATGTGGATGTAGGTCGAAATATTGGTGCTGCTTTACAAGCAGATCAAGCAATGGCTGATAAGAAAATTGCTCAAGCTAAGGCGGAAGAGCGTCGTTCTTTTGCGGTTGCTAAAGAACAAGAAATGCTTGCTGAAGTCCAGCGCATGCGTGCTAAAGTGATTGAAGCTGAATCCGAAGTTCCTCTTGCGATTGCAGAAGCTTTCAGAAAAGGGAATTTAGGTATCATGGACTATTATAATCTAAAAAATGTCGAGTCTGATACTCATATGCGTCAAGCTATCGCTAGTGACTCATCTCACGAATCTGCTACACCAACTGAAGATTAATGACGACAGTTATCATTACAGTACTCTTCTATCTAGTATTAGTATTAATTATTGCGGCTAGAAAGAATCCAAAAGCCTTGGGTAGAAGCTTTCAAGAACTTAAAGACACTTTCCTAAAGTACTTTGAGGAAGAGACTGATGTTGAACCTTCAAAGGTAATAAAAAAGGTTCAGCCAAGTGATACCTCATTTTATACAGAAACAAGGGATGAGCTGAGTTTAGTGTATGAAGATGATATTATACTTAAAGTGGATCGCAGTTTAAGCAGTAGAAGCATCAAAGATCCTCGTTCCATGTTTTCTAAAAAGAACATTCGACAAGGAATCATTGTTTCAGAAATATTAAATAAACCAAAGAGTATGAGAAAATAAGAGCGAAAGCTCTTTTTTTCGTATAAGAAAAGCTGGTAAATTACCAGCTAAATAAAAGGTTAAATAGAAAGCCTATCAACTGCCACATAATCATAAAGCGAATGATGCTCATAAAGGGGCTAACCACTCTTCTTTGTTGTCTATATTGCTGTTGTTGAGCATTAGATTGTTGATAAAATTGTCTAAACATTTCTTCAAACATGGAATTATCAAAGCCATAACCTTGGTATTGTGTATTACCTTGATATTGAGATTGATTTGAATAGTTGTTTTGTGGATTTTGACCAAAGCGGTCATAGTGTTGTTTCTTTTGGGGGTCAGACAAAACATCATAAGCAGCATTCACTTTTTTCATCATATCTTGTGCTTCTGGTGCTTTATTTACATCAGGATGAAACTCCTTAGCTTTCTTACGATACGCTCTTTTAATATCATCCTGTGATGCATCTTTGGCAACACCTAAAATTGTATAGTAATTGTCTGTATTCAAGTGAGTGCTCCTTTCTAGCTTTTCGCATCAAATTTGGTGCGACAGCGTTTGCAGGTTACAAGGATTTCTTTTTTTCCTCGTGGGACTCTAAGTTGTTGTTTACAATTTGGGCATGTTAAGTATTTATACTTTCTAAAATCTTTAATCTTTCGAAAAGTCTTTTTGAAGGGTTTACCTAACTTGGCTTTAAAGTTTGTATAAATACGATTCTCATTATAACGTTTACTATAGTTTTTAGAAAACATTCTAAAGTACATAAATATTAATAAAAGAATGGGTACATAACGTAAAAGCGAACTCTTTAAGAAGATATTCAGTATTAAAACTCCAAATACTATCCAGATTAAGTCTCTGGAAAGGTGATCAACACCATATCGTCCTTGCATAAATCGTGCGAATTTATTTTTTAAACTGTTCATTTAATCCCTCTTTCAAGACATAGTATAGCACTTTCTAAGCTCATTCATTTTATTTTCACAAAAATCACATGATTTCTTAACATTGATGATTGCTGTCTTTTGATTCATTAATGAATGCATCTAAAAGCTGGCGTACTTCATGAGTTGTTTTTGTCTCCATTAGATCAGTACGAAGCTTTTGAGCGCCTTTTATACTTTTTATATAGATTTTAAAGAAACGTTGCAGTGGTTTTTTGAGTCCAGGTTCAATTTGAGTATAGTAATCATAAAAATCCAAGTGATCTTTAAATAACTGAATCAATTCTAATGGACTATGCTCTTGCTTCTCTTTTTCAAAGGCAAAGGGATTATGAAAGACACCACGACCAATCATGATACCATCTGCACCCGTTTCTTTAAATAAGCGCATCCCCATCTCATAATCCTCAATATCCCCATTTATAGTTATTAAGGTATGTGGTGCAATTTGATCTCTAAGTTTTAGTATTTCTGGAATCAGTTCAAAGTGAGCATCAACTTTGCTCATTTCAACTTTAGTTCTTAGGTGAATCGATAAATTAGCAATATCTTGTCGCAATAGATGACTAATCCAATCTTTATACTCTTCTACTTTCGCATGGCCTAGACGTGTTTTTACGCTTACGGGTAAGCCGCTTTTTTTAGCGCTATGAATTAGTTCAGCAGCTACATCAGGTCTTAAAATTAGCCCTGATCCGCGTCCATGTTTGAAAACATTGGGTGCAGGACATCCCATATTAATATCGATACCTGAAAAACCCATTTCCTTTAAGGCATAGCTCATAGTTTCAAAAGTTTCTGGCTTATCACCCCAAATATGCGCAACAATGGGTTTCTCACTGGCTTCAAAATAAAGTCTTCCTCGAATCGCCTTAAGACCTTCAGGGTGTAAAAAGCTTTCACTATTGGTAAACTCAGTAAAAAAAACATCAGGAGATGCTGCTTTCGCAATGACCTTTCTAAAGACGATGTCAGTGACATCTTCCATTGGTGCTAAGATAAAAAAAGGTTTGGGCAGGTTTTGCCAGAAATTTTGCTTCATATTTGTCCTCACTCACAATCAAAATTTAATTGTGCCATTTATTCCTTATTTATTCAAGTATTACACTAGCGAAGCCTTTAAAGAGTAAAGAAAACTCTCTAGAGTATTAAAGCTAAAAATGTTAGAATATAGATGGAAATGAGGATGAAATATGAGAGTGAGATTATTAATGGGACCAGGAGGTAGTGGGAAAACACCTTTTGCTCAAAGAGTTGCCAGTGAACATGATATTCATTATATCTCAACAGGTCAAATTTTTCGTGATGCGATTGTTGACAATACTGAGTTAGGTAAGCAAGTAAAACAAGTCTTAGATTCAGGTGGCGTTGTAGATAATGACATCGTCAATAAGTTAATGTCTGAAGAACTGTTCAAGGCATCCAGTATGGATAAAGTAATATTGATTGGGGGATACCCAAGAAACATGAACCAAGCAATGCATTTAGAAAACCTTCTATATCATAAAGGGACTGAGGTGGAATTATGTATTATCATTGATAAACCTCTAACCTTATTGGTAGATCGTGTTACCAGTAGACGAGTTTGTGTGAAGTGTGGCAAACTTATCAATTTAAAAGACAATCCTCAAATAGAAAATGAGACCTGTGATCTTTGCGGTGGCTTCTTGTATCGTCGTGCCGAAGACCAACGTGATCGCTATATGAAAAAATACTTAGAATATGTTGAAAAAACAGCCCCTGTCATTGAGAACTTGATTGACAGAAAGAAAACTTTGTATGTATTAAATCCTGAAGATGTGGATTTGTCTGATTGGGATTCATGGACACCTAAAGCAACCTAAGCCAAGCGTTTAGGTTTTCTTTTTTTCATATATCCTAACTTTAGGCTAATTGGTAGTCAAGCAAAAAAAAGCATGTTAGGATTAATCTAGTAATTAAAGGAGCAAGTATATAGTGAGAGATTTTGAAATGGGAGTTTACACCCTAGGTGACTATACCAGTGACCCAAAAACTGGACATAAAATAAGTGAACAAGAAAGAATACATCAGATTATTGAAGCTGGAAAATTGGCTGATGAACTGGGATTTGATGTTTTTGCGGTGGGTGAGTCCCATCAAGAACACTTTGTATCGCAAGCCCATGCAGTGATATTAGGAGCCATTGCCGCTAGCACAAGGAATATTAAAATATCCAGTTCTGCAACCATCATATCCACTTCCGACCCAGTACGTGTTTATGAGAACTTTTCAACAATTGATTTAATATCCAATGGTCGTGCTGAGATTGTAGCTGGAAGAGCAAGTCGTGTGGGTTTGTTTAAGCTACTGGGATATAATGTTCATGATTATGAGGCCTTGTTTGATGAGAAGTTTGATCTTTTACTACAATTAAACGAAAATGAAACGATTGATTGGTCCGGAAGGTTTAGAGCTCCTTTAGACCATGCTGTATTACATCCTAAGCCTCTTTATGGAAGCTTGCCCATATGGCGTGCAGTAGGTGGTGCCCCCTATAGTGCAGTTGAGGCAGGAAGACAAGGGGTTCCTATGATGCTAGCAAATCTTGCAGGTCCTGCACAACTCTTTAACCATGCAGTGGAAGCTTATAAGAAAAACTATCTTCTGAATGGTCATGATAAAGATAAGATGCTTATCGGAGTAACAAATCTTATCCACACCGCCAAGACAGATGAAGAAGCTTTCAAAAACTTCTATCAGTATCTTGATCATGGCTTCAGACATTCTAATGGTCATGGAATGAATAAGGAAGCCTACGTCGATGCATTGGATATTCGAAATGTGATCCTTGTGGGAAGTCCAGATACGATCGTAGATAAAATACTGTATCAATATGATTTATATGGTCATGATCGTACCATGTTACAAATTGATTTGGCGGGCTTAGCATGGGATGAAGTCAAATATCAAATGGAAGTTATCGCAAAAGAGATTATGCCTCGTGTAAAAGCGGCAATTAAAGAAAGAAAAGCGGATCAAAATTCATGAAGGTTCTTGGAATTGTAGGATCCATGTTTGGAAGTAAAACAAGAATTGCTATGGAGAACTTAGTATTTTCAGACTCTGTAGATTTTGAAATCGTTAACCTTAGTGATGTCAAACTGAGTTTTGCCGATGGACGTGATTATCGTGACTATGATGATGTCACTAAAGAGTTTGTCACAAAAATCTTAGAAGCTGATGCCCTTGTCATTGGTACGCCAATCTATCAAGCATCCATACCCGGAGCTTTAAAAAATGTTTTGGATCTTTTACCCATTGATTCCATTAAGGATAAACCTGTAGGTATCATTGTAACTGCAGGATCTGAAAAACACTATCTTGTAGCACAATATCACCTTTTACCGATATTGTCATACATGAAAGCATCCGTGATTGAGAAGTATGTCTTCATTGACAGCTCTGCTTATGTCCAATCAAAATTAGTGGATGATGATGCGTACTTTAGATTGCGCAGTTTGGTTCGCGACCTTGAAAGTCGGGCTAAGCAGATTGAAATTGAGTATGCCACACGATATAACTTTTAAACTTAAACCAAGGAGTTCTAATATACCTTGGTTTTTTCATCTTTTGAAAAGTCTTAAAATGTGATAGTGTATTAATAAGAAAGATGGTAGATTATGATTCAAATTATTACAGACAGTACCTCGTACATTAATCCTAAACTAATGGATCAATATCAAATACAGATTGCCTCACTATATGTTAGCTTCAATGAAGATAACTTAAAAGAAACAGAACTGGATAATGAGTATTTCTATGGCAGAATGGAAAAGGAAGGGATTCCCATCTCATCACAACCACCTGTTGGATTCTTATATGAAATGATGGAGAAAGCACTCCAACAGGGAGATGATGTGATTGGCATTTTTATTTCTTCTAAATTTTCTGGAACTTTTAATTCTGCTTCTATGGTAGCTTTGGAACTTCAAGAAAAATATCCTGAACGTAATATAGCAATTATCGATTCAAAATCAAATTCGATGCAGTTGGGTTTTGCTGCACTCACAGCCGCCAAATTGGCTCAACAGGGTGAAGCATTCGATACAATTGTTAAACAAACAGAAGCAAATATCCTTAAATCGAGATTCTTATTTATCCCAGAAAATTTAAACTATCTAGAAAAAGGGGGACGCATTGGTAAAGCAGGTGCTTTGCTGGGAAATGTTTTAAAGATTACCCCAATTCTTACAGTTGAAGATGGCATGACTGAGATTTATAAGAAAGTTAGAACAAAAAAACGGGCAATCGATACTATGCTTGATAAGATGATGTTTGATCATCAAAACTCTGAAGTACAAGAAGTTGCAGTGCATCATATTAACCGTTTAGATGAAGCCCAAGAGTTAAAGGAGCGTGTGGAAGCACTCTTAAATGTTCGTGTAGTGATTTCGGATATCGGACCTGTAATTGGACTTCATGTAGGACCTGGCGCATTGGGAATTGTTTATTATACAAATTAAGAAAAGACCTTAAAGGTCTTTTTCATTTATATTGACAAACTTCTATATAGATTA
>CAZZFJ010000032.1:0-14246 GCA_964653415.1 uncultured Erysipelothrix sp.
AGACGGGAGTTCGATTCTCCTCACCCGCTCCAGATTAAACACACAAGAGTAACAGTCTATAGTTACTCTTTTTTATTGTCCTATTATCTTAAATTTAATACAAGGAATAAAATAAAAAATATTTCTTTACTTTGTGATTTCACAGGAGTATGATTATATTTAGACAGGCATTGTCTATGTCCCTATAGCTCAGCCGGCAGAGCAACAGACTCTTAATCTGTGGGTCCTCGGTTCGATCCCGAGTGGGGACACCAATATATATATCTTAGCCATATTGTTTACTTTAACTTTATGGTTTTTTATTAGCTAAACACCCTCATCTCTATAGTAAGGTGATGAGGGTGTTTTTTATTTTCGCTTTGAGTAAGGAATATAAGCCTTCTTTTCCCCTAAGGTAACATAGCCTGGACGCATAATTTTAGTATCCAGTATTTGTTCTAAACGGTGTGCTGACCAACCTGCCATACGAGCGGTTGCAAATATAGGAGTATACAGCTCCTTAGGTATCTTTAACATGTCCATAACAAAAGATGAGAAAAGATCAATATTACCACTGGGTACATAATCCAAGTTTTTGTGTTTTTGAATCAGTTTTCCACCAACTTTTTCAATATTTAAGATGAGCTGGAGTTCTTTTTGACAAGATTGCTCATTGGCGAGTTTAATGCATTTTTCTTTAATGATTTTAACTCTCGCATCGGATTTTGTATAGACAGCATGTCCTATACCATAAATTAAACCTTTTTTATCATACACTTCTTTATTCAGCATTTGCTTCAAGTAACCTTCTAAAGCATCCTCTTCCCAATAATTAGTCACGTTCGCTTTGATATTTTCAACCATATCAGCAACCTTTAAGTTGGCACCTCCATGCTTGGGCCCCTTTAAAGAACCAATTGCAGTAGCCATGGCTGAGTAGGTATCAGTGCCGGTTGATGAAACAACATGCGTCGCAAATGTAGAGTTATTACCACCACCATGTTCTGCCTGCACCATGAGTAAGACATCCAATAGCTTCGCTTCTTCATCAGAATATGTTGAATCAACCCTCAGCATGTGCAGAATGTTTTCTGATATAGATAGTTGCGGATCAGGATTATGTAAAATCAAACTCTCATCATCAAATGCATGTCTTTTTACATAATAGGAATACACCATGAGAATCGGTGTTTTCGCTATCAGGCTGAGTGATTGATTTAGAACATTTTTAACAGTTATATCATCCGCATTTTCATCATAGGAATACAGCGTCAAAAAGGCGCGTTGTAATTTATTCATGATATTATTGGCAGGAATCTTAAGGATGACATCTTCAATATAATTTTTTGGAAATTCTTGATATTTTGATAATACATCAATAAAACTAGAAAGTTCATCTTCATTTGGAAGCTTGTTGAATAAAAGAAGATAAATAACTTCTTCAAATCCAAAACGGTGTTCTTTTTCAACCCCTTCAATTATCTCATCTACGTTAATGCCACGGTAAAAGAGCTCTCCTTCTTTAGGAACTCTTTTCTCATCAATAACATCATACCCAACTACCTCAGCGATATGAGTAATACCAACCAGAACACCGGTACCATCATCGTTTCTTAAGCCATGCTTGATATTATATTCATGATAGCTCTTCTTTTCAATTTTATTATCTTCCTTAATGTATTTGGAAAATATTTTAAACAGTTTATCGTCGACCATCTTCAGCTATTACCTCAAGCAGTCTTTCTTTATATTGGCTTGTTTTAGCTTGACCTCCCAAGTCTTTTGTATGGTACTTAGGATTCTCCAATACTTTTTGAACAGCAAATCTTAAACGATTCGCTTGTTTTTTCTCACCAATATGCTCCAACATCATTGCTGTTGATAATAACAGAGCAGTTGGATTGGCTAAATCTTTTCCAGCAATATCAGGAGCACTACCATGAACCGCTTCAAAAATTGCAGAGTTTGATCCCATATTCGCCCCAGTAATTAAACCCAACCCTCCAACTAAGCCAGCTGCTAAATCGGATAAGATATCGCCATAGAGGTTTGATGTAACAATAACATGATACTGTGCAGGATTAATGACCAGTTGCATACACATATTATCCACAAGAACTTCTTCCAATCGAATATTGGGATACTCTTTTTGAACTTCACGAGCCGTTTTTAAAAACAAACCATCCGATAGTTTCATGATATTGGCTTTGGTGACAACAGTAACTTTATCTACTTGATTCTCTAAAGCATAATCAAAAGCTTTTCTGACAATACGTTGGGTTTTTTCCTTAGTGATAATCTTAATGGAGTGCGCTTCATTTTCAGAAACCTGTTTTTCAATTCCCGCATAGATGTCTTCTGTGTTTTCTCTAAAAATAATTAAATCCACATCATCAAACTTTGTTTTAATACTTGGAAAGTTTTTCACAGGACGGATGTTGGCGAATAAATCAAAATGTTTTCTTAAGCTTACATTAACAGAGCGAAAACCCTCACCAATGGGCGTTGTAAGAGGCGCTTTTAAACACACTTTTGTCTTTTCAATACTATTGATGACATCCTGACTAAGAAGGTCTTGGTTAAGCTCTAAAGCCGCAACACCAGCAATTTGGTAGTCCCATTCAATATCAACCCCTAATGCTCGTACCGCTTCAATGCAGACATCACTTATTTCAGGACCAATACCGTCCCCTTTAATTAATGTTACTTTATGCTTTGTCAAAACCAAAATCTCCTTTGCTGGCAAAATTGAGATAGCCACCGATTTCTAAGATCTCACGCTCTCTTGAAGAGGCTATAAATTCAGTATCGTATTCAAGATTTTTCGTTTGATTATAAACGACATATTGTGTTGTTTCATGAATTGATGAAACAACATCCTTGATAAGCAGTTCATCAAATTCAGAGATAGTATCAAAATCTTTTTTGTTCTTGAATACTAAAGGTAAAATTCCTGAGTTAATGAGGTTAGAACGATGAATTCTTGCAAAACTTTTAGCAATTACCGCTCTAACACCTAAATATAAAGGAACTAAAGCCGCATGTTCTCTAGAGGAGCCCTGACCATAGTTATCACCACCCACGATAATTCCACCACCATAAGTCTCTGCTCTTTCTTTAAAGTCATCAACCAGTGTCTTAAATGTAAAATTCGCAAGGTGAGGAATATTAGAACGATAAGGAAGCATTTTAGCATTTGAAGGCACAATATCATCTGTCGTGACATTGTCCCCTGCTTTGAGTAAAACATGCCCCTTAATACTACCACTTAAGGATTTACCAACGGGAAATGGCTTTATGTTGGGCCCCATTTGTAAAGGCATATCTCGATGCTTTTCTTCTGGGAAAATAAAATAGTGATCTACTTTACCATAGGATTCTGGTTCTTCAAAAACAAATTTTAAATCCAAATCTTCAGGATCCACTAAATACCCCGCTATAGCAGAAGCAGCAGCTGTTTCAGGACTCACAAGATATACTTTAGAATCCTTTCCGCCATCTCTTCCTAAAAAATTACGATTAAAAGAACGCAGTGAGACTGCACCCGATTTAGGTGCTTGACCCATACCAATGCAAGGACCACAAGCAGACTCTAAAATTCTTGCGCCACTTGTAATCAGTGTCGTTAATGCCCCATTTTCTGATAAGAGTCTTAAAATATTACTAGATCCAGGTGCAATTGCTAAGGATACATCCGGATGAACTTGCTTATCCTTTAGGATAGCAGCAACTTTCATCATGTCAGAATATGAGGAGTTTGTACAACTACCAATAACCACTTGATCAACCTTTACCTTATCTTTTAAGGTATCCTGTACACTTACTACATTATCAGGACTAAAAGGAAGTGCCGTCATAGGTCTTAGCCTATCCAAATCGATGTGAATCACTTTATCATAGTGGGCATCATCATCCGCCTGTAAAAAGACGAAATCAGATTCTCTATTATGTCTTCTTAAATAGTCCAAGGTATTTTCATCACTGGGAAAAATCGATGTTGTAGCCCCTAGTTCTGCACCCATATTACAAATTGTAGCTCGATCTGTGACACTGAGATTTTTAACTCCTGGTCCGCCATATTCCATAATATAGCCAACACCACCTTTTACACTGAGTTCTTGGAGCACTTTCAAAATGACGTCTTTACCATTAACAAAACGCGACATTTTTCCACTTAACTCAACTTTAAATACTTTTGGTGTGGTTAAGAAATAAAGTCCTTGAGCCATCCCAATCGCAACATCAAGTCCACCAGCTCCAATCGCAATAGCCCCCAGTCCACCGCAGGTTGGAGTATGTGAGTCAGAGCCAATAAGTGTTGTACCCGGTTTGGCAAAACGCTCTAAATGCACTTGATGACAGATGCCACCCCCTGGTTTAGAATAGATTACCCCATGACGCAAAGCACTGCTTTGAATAAATGCGTGATCATCTGCATTCTCAAAACCAGATTGAAGTGTATTGTGATCAATATAAGCAACAGACAAATCAGTCTTAATGCGATCAACTTTCATCGCCTCAAGCTGCAAGTATACCATCGTACCTGTAGAGTCTTGAGTTAATGTTTGATCAATTTTAATCGCGATCTCCTGTCCAGGTTCAAGTTCTCCGTGAATTAAGTGTTTCTCTAAAATTTTATACGCTAATGATTTACCCATGTGATTACCTCCATTTAATGCAATAATAACAAAACATGAAAGTATTTACAATCTATTATGTAAATTATATGCAATGATGAAACTATTTTCATCATTAGACATAAAAAAACTGGTTGACCAGTTATTTTATGTTGTAATTTCTATATGACCCTTTTCAGGATTGTGATAAATCTTTGAGTAAGCTAACTTATCCCCCATTTTGGTAGATATAAAATTTTCAATGATTAGAATCGGACTTTGAATGTTCATCTTCAATAACTTTGCATATTGCACAGGTACAACAGATGGCACAAAGCGTTGAGTAACAACATTATCATCACGTAAAAACTTATTAAAACTACGCCATTTTGTCATGCTGTTTACTTCTTCATCACTCATTGCTCTACGCTCAACATAAATTTCTTCAACTGCAAATGGATCTTCACCTTCATAAACTAAACGAATCATTCGAACAACTTGATCTGAAGGTCTAATATTTAAAGCCTTTTGCACCGCAAAAGTAGAGGAAGCCTTAACATCGAAGTACAGTACTCGATAATCTAAATCCCCTTTTACCATTGTGTCAATCAATGTGTTTTTCCTATGTCCTTCACGATCAGCAACAAAAGTTCCACGTTTAGGATCTCGATAAATATAGCCTTCTTCAACCAATTCATCAAGTGCCTTACGCACCGTCATCCTACTTGCTTCATATGTCTCTGCAAGAACCCTTTCGCTAGGAATGGGATCGTTGACTTCGAGTTGTTGAATTTCTTCAAACATCATATTTTTTATTCTTTTATATAATGGTAAGCTCATGTAATCATCCTTAATATATACTTAATTACTATTATAGCACTATCTTGTCTTTTTTTTGCGTTTACTTTTGTCACGGTGTTTTTTAAATAAAACAAGTGCAGCAATCCCTATTAATAGCAGACCTAAAAATAAATGCTGTACCGTCCCACTCTCTGTAGGATAAATTAAAATAAAAATAGAACCTATAGACATCAAGAAATACATCCATTTTTCCATAATAAATTCACGTCCTTCTAAAATAAAAATAAGAGAGGGAATTTAGCCCCTCTCTTTTAATTGCAATGTGTTATGCCTCTTCAGGCCCCATTGTATTTGCTACAAGAACAAATGCTCCCCAAATCACAATAGCTACCGCAATGTTGAATAGCGCTAATAATGCAGCTGAAACTGAGAATCCTGTTGCCATGAATGCATAGAATACTGGTGGTAATACCCAAGGAACACTAATGTGTACTGGAGGTACTAGACCTAATTTAGTTGCATAGAACGCAATAACTACTTGAATTACTGGTACAAATAGGAATGGAATTAAGTAAACTGGGTTCAATACGATTGGTAAACCAAATAGAACTGGTTCGTTAATGTTGAATAGACCCATTGGTAGAGAATAAGCAGCAACTGCTCTTTCATCTGCACGTTTTGAAAGCAATAGAATTGCAACAATCAATGCGAATGTACTACCTGAACCACCCATCCATGAGAATGCATCGAATGATCCTCTTGTCCAAAGATGTGGTAATCCTTCTTTTGTTCCATTAATTTGGTAGAAGTCGATATTTTCGTTAAGTGCAGGACCGTAGATACCGTCTAGCGCTGGTGCCAATACGTTTGGACCGTGAAGACCGAAGAACCAGAATAGTGAAACTGAGAAAGTAATAATAATAATTGAAACTAAGTTTTGTGATAATGCCAAGAATGGTTTTTGTAAATAATTACTAATTAAATCTGGAATATTACCAAATGATGTAAATGAAGCTGTTGCCCAAGCTGCAGTACCAATTACGTATAGTGCCACAAGTCCAGGAATAATCGCTGCAAATGCGCGAGATACTGCCGGTGGAACTTCATCAGGTAATTTAATAATAATATTTGCATTCATTAGTTTTGAATAGATTGTTGCTGAAACAGCACCAATTATCAATGCAGTAAATAGCCCCCCGGTATTTAGGTATGAAACACCAATGAATCCCCAACCTGCTACTTGATGAACTACGCCATCAATTTCTGCACCAAATTCTGCACCTTGTGGCAATGTTAAGATAAATGCTGAGAATGCTACTAATCCACCAGCAACTGGGTTAACATCATATGCTTGTGCAAAGTTATATCCAACTGCAAATGCTAAGACAGCACTAAGTACTGCTAATGTACCAAACCAAACAAATCCGTTAATTCCAATTAACCATGAAAATGCATTTGAGATTGCTGGCCAATTATATTCCGCAGGAATGTCACGTACTAAAGCGTTTAATAGAACCGCAATTGATCCAGCCATAGTAACAGGCATTGTTGCGATAAATGAGTCACGAACAGCAACTAGGTGCTTTTGTGAACCAATTTTAGCAGCAATTGGAACAAATTTTGCTTCCATAAATTCTGTAAATTTTTTCATATTCATCTCCTATATTTTACTTATATATATGTAATACAAATGAATGTATTATAGAGTATCTTGGCAACCGAAAATATAGTTTCCTCCTTTCCTTGTGGTATATACCAAGAACTACTTACAATATACCAAATAAAAATTTAAATGCAAGCCTTTTCAGAGTAATTTATTTGAAGATTATGTGCAAATACCCATAATCTCCACTATTTAGGCGTTTTTATCACAAAAAATTTTTTTAAAAAATTTTTACTTTTAAGTTCCTTTTTTTACACAAAGAACACAAGGAGCCTAAACATGAGATAGCTTTATATGATATTTTGATGTAAAATATAAAAAACGGGGGAGCGATCATGACTACAACAAAATCAAGATCTCTATTTAGCACAAAAATTACTTTTATTTTAAGTGAAGACCAGAAAATTGAGAGTTTTTACTTAGAAAATTTAAATATACCTTTAAACTACTTTATCAATGACGAAACATATTGGCTTGGTTTTTTTAACTATATATATACCAACAAGGTTACCCATACACTCTATCTCAATCCAAAACCCAATCGCTACCATCAACTTGTTTTCTACCAAACTTTCACAAATGCACTCAAACTCGTTGTTTATAATTGCACTGAAGAGTTCTATGAGCAACATAAAAAAAATGCCCACACAGGTATTAAAAAACACTTCCAAGTTTTAGATAGCGAAGCTTATAATAGTTATCTACTACTCTATAAAGGGAATAAATTTATCCAGATTAATACAAATCAACCTGAAACTTCATCAAACCTCCCCTATTATATAGAAGCTATAAAAACTGCCCAAGCACAGCAAGTAAATAGAGAAGGATTATTGAGCCAAATTTTTCCGATTTTTGATACTATTGGGAATCGTTACATTCTTGTGAGTACTAAGCTTCAAAGTAAAAAAGAAAACAAAACAGTCCAAACGGATGAGCATGCGATTATCCAAGACTTCTTAAACGAGATAGACCTCATGGTTGTGACAACAGATGCAACCACAAGACAAGTAATCGACATCAACAAAAGAGCCTTAGACTTCTTTAATACTACAAAGGAACGTTTTATCGAACGAAATCCTGAGGAATTCACCAAAAATCCTGTCATACCTTTATCATCGATGACTCAAGTAGGACAGAAAGTTTCTATAGAAAACAATCAAAAAGCTTTTCTAGACATCACTACCCATCAAAAAATGCACAACAACCGCCTCATTAACTATTCAATCTCCTCTGATGTAACACAACAAGTTCTACTCAGCAAAGAACTCACACAAGAAAAAAGACGCCTCCAGGCCACTTTAGATTCCATTGGAAGTGGTGTTATTAATGTTACTGAAAAAGGAAGTATTACCTGCATTAACAATCAGGCCTTAAACATTTTGATGCTAGATCTAACCGATGTTTTACATCAAGAAATCCATGATGTTGTTAATATACGAAACTTAAGCGCAAAGACTTCCTTTTATTTAGACTTAACAAAAAACTATAAATCCAAGTACCAAGACAATTATGAAATCAAAAGAAGTGATGGGCATTGGATACCCATTTCTTTTTCACTACAAAAGATTGCTGGACAGCCAGAGCTTGTTTTCGTATTTGAAGACATCACAAAAGAACGGGACTATCTTGATAAAATTGAACACCTCCAGTTCTATGATCAACGAACAAAGCTCTATAATAGACATTATATGGAACATGTATTTAAAGGATTTGAAGATGAAGCAAACTATCCAATCAGTGTTATTTGGAGTGATGTAGATGATTTACACTATACAAATCAATTTTTTAGCCATGCTATTGGCGACGAAATTTTAGAATCTGTAGCCTCCAACTTAAAATCTATTCTAGGCGAACGAGCCATTATCGGCCGATGGCAAGATGATGACTTTATAACCATTTTACCTAAAACTGATGCCAAACAAGCTGAAATCTATATAGAAATAATTAAGAAGAGTTTTAAACCAATGAAAAACATCAATATAACCCCTACCGCATCAATGGGCCTTCATACCTGTGAGACAAAAGGAAACCTCTATGATGCAATTAATCTTGCTAAAGAAAACTTCGATCAACGAAAGAATTCAGAGGGATTAAGATTTAGAGAAGACGTATTAGAGAAAATGCTCGATGTCTTACTCAAAACAAGTGGTGAAACTGAAGCTCACTCACGACGTCTTGAAGCCATTTGCTTTGCACTTGGATATAAAATGGACTTACCGCCCCGCCATATGCGCGCCCTTGAGAAATTGTCACTGCTTCATGATATTGGTAAATCACAAGTAAGCCCAGATATCATCAATAAAAAAGGCCCCCTAAGCGATTTAGAGTGGGATACAATGAAAAAACACCCTATCTATGGTTTTAATATTGTTTCACAAATCCCAAAACTCATAACAGTCGCCCCACTCATACTAGCTCATCACGAACATTGGGACGGAAGCGGGTATCCAAATGGTTTAAAAGGGGATGAAATTCCCTTAGAATCTCGTATACTAGCAATAGCTGATGCATACGATGCTATGACACACAATCGTTCCTATCGAAAAGCCATGAGCATTGAAGATGCTAAAAATGAAATTCTAAGAGGTAGTGGCACGCAATTTGATCCACAACTAGTAGAAAACTTTATGCAGATTCCTGAAGGAATCCTTGAACACATATAATAAAACGCGTAGCTACTCGCTGCGCGTTTTTTAATTTATAGATAGATGATGTTTTCAACCACTTCAATACTTGGGTTAATCGACTGCATAACTGGGCAACTTTTTGCTACCAACTTTACAAAGCGTTCAACCTTATCTTTTAATTCATCTTCCACTGTCATATGATAGTCAATAATGATTTTTGTAATAGGCTTTACACGACTGCTCTCATCCACTTCATAAGCTAAAGTTGTTTTGAGTATTTCATGTTCCACCTGAGAGCCATTTAAAATCCCTGAGAAAACATACATGCCACATGCGCCTACAGACGCAACCAAAGACTCAACAGGTGAAAAACCAAATCCCGCTTTCAGTTCCCAGTTTCCACCTTCTTTAATTAACTCTACACCATTTTTTCCAAATATTAGTTCCATAATCATGACCTCCTGTCCTTATTCTATCATAAGTAAATTTCGTTTAAAAATATCTTAACTCTTTTGTATTTTTAATGTATAATAATCAAGTATGGAGAAGTACCCAAGAGGCTGAAGGGGTCGCTCTCGAAAAGCGATAGGAGTGAAAGCTCGCGAGGGTTCAAATCCCTCCTTCTTCGCCAAAAAGAAACGACAATTTCAAATGAAAAGTCGTTTCTTTTTGTATTATTGGATAATTATAGTCAAAGGAGCAAATATATGGACCATAGATCAAGAAGAAATCAAGGGTTAGCTTACATTGCTGATGAGGCAGTTATTTTAGAAATGAAACAGAGTCGTAAAATCCTGCAAGAGCTGAATAATTCTGACCTTTATGACTTTGAAAGTCATAAAAAGATTACAAAGAAACTCTTAGGAAAATCAGACAACGCCTTCATACATCCACCGTTTTATTGCGACTACGGTTTTAATATCGAAGTTGGCCAGAATTTCTACGCTAACTTCAATTGTGTAATTTTAGATGTCGCAAAAGTAACGATTGGGGATAATTGCTTTTTAGCTCCCAATGTATCACTATATACCGCCTCGCATCCACTTCATCCATCCACTCGCAACACTGGCTATGAGTATGGAAAACCCATCACAATTGGACATAATGTTTGGATTGGCGGCAGCAGTGTTGTATGCCCTGGAGTTACTATTGGGAATAATGTTGTGATTGGCGCTGGCAGTGTTGTCACAAAAAATATCCCTGAGTGGACAATTGCAGCTGGAAATCCTTGTAAAGTAATCCGTAAAATTAATGAATCAGACCGCTTCATGCTCTTCAAAGATGAAAAGATTGATGCGGAGGTTCTCAAAGATTTATTAGAAAAGATGCATGATAACCCACCAGAAGAATGATCATTTTGTAAAGTAAATGGCAGAATTGCTTAGTGCAACTCTGCCATTTTAATTTTATAGGACGCGTGACTTTTCAACTTGATAACCAAGTTTTGTAATTGAGTTTTCGATATCGTCAATAGATACTACTGAATCATCAAAATTCAATCTCACTCTACTTGAACTAAATGAAATTTTGGTCGAATCATTGTCAATTCCATCTACTTTCTTTAATGCTCCTTCGATCTTTGCGATACATGAGGGGCATGTTAATGTTTCTAATTGGATTGTTGCTTTTTTCATAATATACCTTCTTTCTTTTTTATTGTTTGTAACGAAGTAATCTCATACCGTTTAAAATTACGATAAGGATGCTTCCTTCATGGAGTAACATACCGATGGACATATTCATCCACTCAGTGAATAGAACACTTGCAAGTAAAAATAATACAACCCCAACTGCAATTAAGATATTTTGCACCATATTATGGGCAGTTCTTTGTGCTAAACCATAGGCATGAGGTAAGCGTGACATATCGGAGTTCATGAGAACCACATCTGATGTTTCTATAGCTACATCGGTACCGCTTCCCATGGCAATCCCCACATCTGCTAAAGCTAAAGAGGGACTGTCATTGACACCATCACCAATAAATGCAACTTTGTGACCTCGAGATTTTAATTGCTTAACATATTCCGATTTATCTTCAGGTAACATATTTCCATGTGCCTCGGTTAATCCAAGATTTCGACTAACAATATCTACAGTTCCCTGATTATCTCCTGACAACATGATAAGATGTTTTGCTCCTAAAGACTTCAATGATGCAAGATCTTTTTCGACACCAGGTCTTATTTGGTCTTTAACACCCATCATCAATTTTAGTTTACCATTTACAGCCATCAGCACAAGTGAATTACCTTCATTTTCAAGTCGATTGATATCTCTACTTACTTTTTCATCCATGACAACAGCTTTCTGTTGCATTAAGAGTGGGTTTCCCACATAAATGTCTTTACCATCAAGTTGTGCCATTATACCTCCCCCTTTAACCACTTCTGTGCTTTCTACAGTATAGGCATTCACTTCACCAATATTATTAATAATTGCTTTAGCAAGAGGGTGGTTGGATTCTTTTTCAATACTATATAAGTAGATGAGATCTAAAGGATCTATATCCCCATAGAAAATTGATTCAGAAACTTCAGGTTCTCCCATAGTTAAGGTTCCTGTTTTATCAAACACGAAAGTATCTGTTCTACTAAAGTCATGAATCACTTCGCTACCTTTAAGTAAAACACCATGACTAGCACCATTACCTACTCCCGCTACATTGGACACTGGAACACCAATCACTAAAGCACCTGGACAACCAAGGACAAGAATTGTTATGGCTAGTTCAATATCTTTACTAAAGAGATAGACTGTAATTGCAATCATCAATACTGCTGGAGTATAGTATTTTGAAAATCGATCAATAAATCTCTCAGCCTCTGACTTAGAGTCTTGCGCTTCTTCTATCAGTTCAATAATTCTACCAAACGTTGTATCTTCACCCACACGATCAGCCACAACTTGAATGGTTCCATTTTCTAAGATAGTTCCAGCAAAGACTTTGGATCCACCTTCTTTTCCAACAGGAAATGATTCGCCCGTAATACTTGATTCATTAATCAACCCTTCACCACTAAGTACTGTACCATCAACTGGAACCTTAGATCCAGTCATGACCATTAAGACATCCCCTTCATCCACATCGAAAATATCAACTTCTTCAAACGTTCCAGATTCCATTCGCTTTAGTGCAGTTTCAGGAGCCATTTCCGTTAAGGCTTTAATAGCAGATCGCGTCTTATTCAAAGTACGTTGTTCCAAATAGGCACCAAATAAAAATAAGAAGGTTACAATAGCAGATTCTTCATAATTTTTGATGATAAAGGCTCCAACAACCGCAATGGTTACTAGCACATCAATACTAATAACTCTAACTTGCATGGCTTGATATGCCTGAATAGCAATGGGGATTGTGCCTATGATAGAGGCAATTATTAACGCCCATTCAAATATAGTTTCATTTTCAAACACAAAATGACTTAAGAATCCTATTATGATTAAAATCCCACTCATTAACGTTATTTTATTTTTATTTTTAAAAATAAAAGCTTGCATACTATCTCACTTCTCTCTCTTATTCATGATATGCTGTATCAAGTTCTTGAAGCATTTGATATACTGCTTCATAAGTTTCACAAACACCCTCCGGAATCTTGTAATTATCGGTAATCATTTTTATTTTATCAAACTGATCTTGAACCGACTCACCCAAACTCAACCGACTCATCAACAGCTCATATTGCTTTTGAACATCATAAAATACTGGATGAGTAGGACCATGAACCCGTGCTACCACTGGTACATATAGTTCCAAGTTCTTTCTATGTGAATTTAATGTTTCATCAAATTTATTCATACTTCATACCTTCTTTCTGACTCCATCATACCGCAAAGAACAATAATAAAAATTGACCAATATCAATATTTAAAAGAAACTTTATGTTTTTTCAACTCATGATATCAATAAAATATGTATAACGCACAAATACAAAGGACCGATGTTCATTATAAACAATAATCGGTCCTTACAGATTAATATTAGAGTTAAAAGTAATAATAAATGGATTTCATACAACGCTATCCTTAACTTTTAACAAATCTAAAGTTTGAATAGTTAACATTGAAACAATGTTCTATAAATATATAGCAGTATTACCTAAGTCATGATGTATGAAGTTAATAATTTGACCTAGTTGAAACGTGAGTAAAAAGATTAATCCAACCATGTTCAATACTAACGTTTACCGCGTATTAAATTTAATATGAATAATAGAACGACAGCTCCTATAATAGACACTAACAAGCTTGGAAGATCAAATCCTTGTACTCCGTTTGCTCCAAATTGATTAAAAATGAAACCACCAATGACAGCTCCGATAATTCCTACAACGATATTGGCTAGTATTCCCATGTCTTTATTATTACCAGTTATCATTGAAGCTAACCATCCAGCAATACCACCAAACACGATCCATGATAGATATCCCATATTTTTTCCTCCTTTCATCATTCCTATAATATAATTATACACTTTAAGTGTAATTATATTCACACATATGACTGAGTCAATTGGATGGGCTATACTTTAGTAGGCCAGTAAAATAGTAATATCGG
>CAZZFJ010000033.1:0-14135 GCA_964653415.1 uncultured Erysipelothrix sp.
AGAGTTTCCTTTTACTTTAGTGTTTTCGAGCATGCCTGATTTCATTATAAGCATAAAAGGCAACGGAAAGGGGCAACATATAAGATAAGATTGAAGAACCACCATAAGAGAAGAACGGTAAGGTAATACCTGTTATAGGTAATACTCCAATTACCATCCCAATATTTTCTGTATGTTGGAAAAATAACATTGCGATTGCTCCGGTTAAAAGATACTTCTCACGAGAACGGTCACTTCTATAGGCAATCCATGTCAAACGAATATCTAAAGAGAAGGCTAAGATTACAACAGCACTGGCACCTAAGAAACCAAAATTTTGCGCTAAAACTGCAAAGATAAAGTCAGTATGTGCTTCAGGATATTGAAGCACAACAGATCCTAAGGGATGCCCTGTTAGCCCGGCTGTTCCAATTGAAGAAATAGCATTAAATAAGTGGTGTCCATGACTACCCGAATATTTCTCATAATCAAGCCAACCATAGAATCGATTTAAACGATAACTTTGAGCATTACCACCAAAAATACGGTTTAATAAAGCGGGATTATTATAGTAAAGAAAGATGATTCCGAAAAATAAGACTGCTGCAAAACTGAAAATAATGATAAACCATTCTGAACGAACGCCTGAGAGAAAGAACATAAAGGCAATACTAATGATAATAATAATAGGAATCCCTGTATCAGGTTGTAGAATAATTAAGAATAGGGGTGGAATAACATACTTTGCGAGCTTAAACATTAACATAATATCACTGGTAAAAGAGAAATCTTCGCGATTATTATTATGATCTTCAATGATATTAGCGGAGATAAAAATTAACATTATTTTCATAAACTCAGAAGGTTGGAAGGAACCAATTTTTGGAATCACATACCATGCGTAAGCTCCATTGATCGGTGGGATTAAATCTGTGTTAATGACGTGGAATCGGGCTAATACTTGAACAAACAATAAAACTAGTAAAATTGCATAGATGAAATATGCGAAGGAGAATATCCGGTCAATCCCCAACTTGATCAAAGTGAAGATAAAGACAAAACTGATGATCAACCAAGTCACCTGTCGAATGATATCTGACTTGCTGGAATTAAGGTTTGTAAAAGGTGCAGAGAGATAGATTCCTAAAAGGCCTACTGCGACACTTCCTAAAATGATGGCTGCTAATAGATAGTCAACATAAAATTTTCGTTTGCTTTCGTTGATTCGGGTTCTCATGAAATACTCCTTTTGTGTGTAAAGATAATAGTGTATAATATATAGAAGTAAGATAGAGGTGTTTTATGAATAAACTTCAGATATATTTAGAAGAACTACAGTTACCTATAAAGTCGCTTTTTGTTGCGACAATATTGATTGCGGTTGGCTCTTTTTTAGGCAACCCCTATATCAATGAAATCCTCAAACTTGATCATGAACTAATCATTACTACAACACAAGTTTTACTCTTCACAGGTGGCTTGTTAATACGAATCTTTCCCTATATTGTGTTTGTTAAAATGCTCTATACACGCAACCAAGAAAAGAATACTGTTATCGTTGGAATTATATCATATTTAGTCTATTTAATCATGGTTTTGTTTTTCGCACCTCAGAATTTACCTAATAATGCTTACATAGCATGGATAAATTTTGACCTTGGATTAGATACATTAAGACTTATGAACACAGGATACTTTGGTCTTGTAGGTATATATTTTATCGTAAAACGCGTCTATAAAACCCCAATGTTTGCTAGAAATGCAAATTTCACCAAACTTTTAGATAGAGATACCATTCGTTTATTGAAGTGTATTATTGGATCTGTTGTTTTAGGGATTTCATTTTCATATCTTTTCCCTTATGTGATTGATTTCATATATACGGTACTTCGCTTTGTCGCATCAGATTTTACTAACCCAATGAGTCTATTCGCTTATGCTGGTTTTGAACGCCTAACGATACTCGGTGGATTAGATGATATCGTTCGCAACGAAATGTGGTTTAGCTCCATGGGTGGTACATGGAACAGTTTAGACAATGTGACTTATGTAGGAGATGTTAATATCTGGGCAGCCCAACTTAAAGATAGTGTTGCGGTTATCGGAGTGGGGAGTGCAGGGCGCTTTACAACCTTCTATTATGTTATCAATATGTTTGCAATTCCAGCCTATTTACTTGCGGTATCTTTCACTGTAACAGATAAGAAAAAGAAACGTAGAGCGTATCTAACAGTTGCGTTAGGAAGTTTCATATCAGCTTTCACTGGAATTATGTTCCCAATTGAAATAATCATGTTACTTACAACCCCAATTCTTTATATTTTCCATCTCTTCATGGTAGGGTTTATTTCAGCTGTTCTTTTAGGATTGTCCACAACATTAGGATTCTCATACTTAGGCATTCTCAGTGCAGCTAATCCAGGAAACTTAATTGACCTAATTGCTATCTCAAGAAAAAACATCATCAATCAACAAGTTTTAATCATGGTATTATTTGGAGCAATTATCTTCTTCATTTACTACTATGTCACCCGTTTCTACTACAATAAAGTTGCAATGGATATTCTCAATATCGGTATAAAAGATAATGAAGTGACAGACTTTATTGAGCGAATTGGTGGTCTTGATAATATTGAAAGTATCAATAGTTTACCATCAAAAGTTATCGCAACCCTCAAAGACGAAGATAATATCAATACAAGTGGTTTACACTATCAGGGCGTAACTAAAATTATCCATGCTAGAGAAGGATTTATTCTATCCTATGGTCCCGGGTCCTATATGTTACAAAAAGAAGTAGCTAAACGTTTAGCACAACACGAAGCAATGAAAGAAGTTGATCAAGATTCATAAAGAAACATTAACACCCATGTTAAAACAATATATGGAGATAAAAGAAAACACCAAAGACGCCTTGGTGTTTTATCGCTTAGGAGACTTCTATGAACTCTTTTTTGAGGATGCCATTACCGCTTCCAAAGCACTCGATCTTGTTTTAACATCAAGAAATGCGGGTGGACAAAGAAAAGCACCGATGGCAGGGGTACCCCATCATGCTGCAAAATCTTACATTCAAAAATTAGTTTCGCAAGGGTACAAGGTCGCTATAGTAGAGCAAGTCGAAGATCCAAAGGAAGCGAAAGGTATTGTTAAACGAGAAGTAGTAGAAATCGTAACCCCTGGAACTTTTATTGAACATGAATCAGCACAGTCACAGGAAATTGCAGCGATTCATGCAGACCTTGTGTATGCTACACTAGTGTTTTCTGACATCATAAAAGGTACATTACGTGCTGTGCGTATTATGAATCAAAATCTTGATATTATTAAAACACTAGAACAATTTGAAATTAAAGAGTTAGTGGTTGACCCCACATTTGACACACAAATAATTCAAGATATTAAGGATAAAACAAACATCCATATTTCTTATGAAGAAAGTATGGATGGTGAGATCAAACACAAAGATCCACAAATTGAAAAAGCATTACAAAAATTATTTGCCTACCTTAAGTACACACAGAAAAGAAACCTAAATCATTTTTCGGATGTCTTAGTTTTAAATGATTTATCATATCTTAAAATGGATTACTCCAGCATGAGTAATCTAGAATTGCTAAATCATAATTCCAATAAAGATTTATCCTTGTTTTCATTCTTAGACCATACCAAGACTAATATTGGTAGCCGTGCTCTAAAGGATGCTTTGCTACGGCCCATGGTCAATCATGACGACATTCTTCAAACACAAACTCAAGTAGAGACAGTGTTACATAACATGGCACTAAAAGATCAAACATCAGAGCAACTGAAACAAAGCTACGATGTACATCGATCGATTGCACGTTTAATGACTGATAAACACAATGCGCAGGATTTTATTCGTATTAAGAAAACCATTGAAGCTTTTAATGCATTGGTAAATCTTTATCTTCATGAAGAACACTTTAATTTCCTTAAAGCGGTGCCTAATTTAGATGTGTATCGTGAAACAATAGAACAAGCTATTTACGATGATGCTCCCGTTCAATTAAAAGAAGGCCGAACTTTCAAGGAAGGTATTGATAAAGAGTTAGATGAACTCCTATCTATCACAAAAAACGGAAAGAAATGGCTCTTAGAATATGAAGCAAAACAAAAAGAAATCACAGGTATTAAAAATTTAAGAGTGGGTTTTACCCGTGCTTTTGGCTACTACATAGAAGTATCTAAAGGACAGGTAGAAAATGTTAAAGATGAATATGGTTTCATTCGAAAACAAACACTCACCAATGCAGAACGGTATATAACAGAAGCTTTACAAGACTACGAAACCAAAGTATTAGAAGCTAGTGATCGTATTTTAGCAATCGAGAATCAACTAATGAAAAAGTATAGCGATTATACACTTCAACACATTAAAGGCATTCAAGCAATGGGAGATGCCATTGGACAGCTCGATGTAATCCAATCACTTGCCCATATATCTTCATACCCAGGATATACAAAGCCTGTTTTTAATCATGAAAATGACTTAGAAATAATTAATGGAAGACACCCAGTCTTAGAAAAAGAGCTGGCTTCACATCAATATATCGCATCAAATGTGAGCTTTGATAAACAACGAAAGCTATTGATCTTAACAGGACCCAATATGGGGGGAAAAAGTACCTATATGCGCATGCTTGCATTAAATGTTATCCTTGCTCAAATGGGGGCCTATGTTCCCAGTAAAAAAGCGAACCTACCGATCGTAGATCAGATTTTTACTAGAATGGGTGCAAGTGATGACATCCTTATGGGACAATCTACATTTATGGTGGAAATGATGGAAGCACAAACGGCACTATCATATGCTACTAAAAATTCATTGGTACTATTTGATGAAATTGGTCGTGGAACTTCAACTTATGATGGCATGGCACTTGCGCAATCGATCCTTGAGTATATGGTGCAAAATGTGGGTTGTAACACAATTTTTTCAACACACTATCATGAACTCACTGATCTAGAAGATTTACTTGAGAAAGTTAAAAATATACATGTAGCAGTACACGAAGAAGATGATCATGTCACTTTCCTATACCATGTAACAGAAGGAAGAGCCAACAAATCATACGGTATAAATGTTGCGAAGTTAGCCCATTTACCCCAATCTGTCATAAAAAAAGCAGAACACAATCTAATCGCTTTGGAAGCACAAAGACATAATGTTACTTTAAATAATGACTCAATTATAATTGAAACAGCACCAAAATCGTACACAAACTTAAAGAATATGCTTCAAAGAATTGATATCAATCAAATGACTCCAGTAGAATCACTAATTCTGCTAGGAAAAATTAAAGAAGGGTTTGATGCAGATGAACAAGATTAAGGTCATGGACAGCCATCTTGCAAATATGATTGCTGCAGGAGAAGTTGTTGAAAGACCCTCTGGAATTATAAAAGAATTAATAGAAAACGCATTAGATGCTCAAGCTACTCAAGTTGAAGTGCATATTATTGAAGGCGGTATGGGAAGCATTGCTGTGATTGATAATGGAGAAGGTATGAGCGCCCAAGACTTAAGGGATGCCCTAAAAAGACATTCAACCTCAAAAATATTTAAAGCAAGCGATCTCAACCAAATACAAAGTTATGGATTTAGAGGAGAAGCACTCCCATCCATCGCATCAGTATCGACCTTAATGATACAAACACATGATGGAACCTCAGGTCATGAGTACGTGATTGATAATGGTAAAGAGATCAGATTGAGTGTTTTTGCTCGTAATAAAGGAACTACAGTCATTGTGGAGAATCTATTTTCCAAAGTTCCTGCACGATTAAAATATATCAAAAACACACGATATGAAACTTCTATAATTGTGGACACCATTCAGAAATTCGCGATATCAAGACCTGATATTGCCTTCAGGTTGGTGGATAATGAAAAAGAAGTCTATCGCTCATTTGGTGATGGACTACTTAAACACGTCTTTTATACAGTCTTTGGACAAGCACCCTCTGAACATGCTTTTAGCATTGCAAATCAGAACTATGACTTTCATATTGAAGGTATGTTTGCTCAACCCCAATACAGCCGATCCAATCCCTATCAAATATGGTTATACATCAATGATCGTATGATAAGACATCCTAAAATTACGCGTGCCATTACTGAGGGTTTCAGAAGACATATTCCTAAGGATCGCTATCCTATAGGGGTACTCAAAGTAAAGGTTGATCCACAACTTGTTGATGTGAATGTGCATCCATCGAAGTGGGAAATTAGACTTTCAAAAGAAGAAGAACTTATTAATTTAATTCTCAACACCTTAGAAGATAAACTGGATGTCAAAACAAAAGCACCTTCGATAAAGATTTTGGATGAACAAACATCCTTTGAAGAAAATCTGTTCGACACAAAATCTCTATATGAAACACCAAACTTTGATATTGAAGAGCGAAAGCAGGAAAGCATCGTTACTTCAGTAGTAACAAAAGAGGCTCCCTCTAATCAAGAAATACCTACATTTCAAGAACATGAAGTACAAGAATCACTCACTGCCAATGAAATAGTGGCCACTCCTAAAATCGAAGCATTAGATATTTTAGCTCAAATGAGTGGTAAATATATTCTTGCAAAAGGTGATAAAGGACTATACATTATTGATCAACATGCGGCTATGGAACGAGTACGGTATGAATATTATCAGGATAAACTTTTAGACAAGCAAAACCCAACCCAGTTACTATTGATTCCTCGCACCTATGATGGCCGTCAAAGTTTAGTTTATCGTGAAGAAGAAGTTAAAGCAGCGTTTAAATCTTTTTGTGTGGATATTGAGGTTTTGGACCAGAGCTCATTTGTTATTCGAGAAATACCCTTGTGGATTAAAGAAAATGAAGTGGATGAATTTGTTAATAAAACTCTAGATTACTTAGAATCACAAAAGATGATTCGAGAAGAAGACTTTAGAAGTCATGCAATTGCTACATTAGCATGTCATTCATCGGTTCGTTTTAATGAGTATATGTCCCAGATTGAAATGGAGACTCTTGTTCAACAACTCCGTTCCACTCGTCAACCCTTTCACTGTCCCCATGGTCGTCCTACCTTCATGATTTTAGAAGAAAGCGATATTTTAAAGGGGTTCTTACGATGAAAAGGGTTATCGTGATTGCTGGTTTAACTGCAACAGGAAAATCCAAGACTGCCATCACTTTAGCAAAGCAGTTAAATGCAGAAATAATCTCTGCAGACTCAGTTGCGGTATATAAAGGTATGGATATTGGAAGTGCTAAGGTAAGCAAAGAAGAACGTGACACCATCAAGCATCACTTAGTTGATATTCGCGATTATAAAGAAGAATACAATGTAGCATTGTTTCAAAAAGAAGGTCGAAAAATTATTGAAGAAATCCACTCTAGAAACAAAAATGTTATTGTTGTTGGCGGAACAGGTCTTTATATCAAAGCTCTTTTATATGATTATCAGTTTAAACAAGAAGAAAAAAGCGAGTATACCCGCCATGAGGATACTCGGTCCCTCTATGAAGAGTTAGGCCACAAAGATCCTATAGCAGTAAAAACTATTCATCCCAATAATCGCAAACGTATTATAAGAGCATTAGAATCTTTTGATAAGCATCAGCAAACTCGCGATGCATTAAATCAAAATAATAAAGACACTCAAGTTATTCCAGCCGATATCTTCTTCTTACAAGGAGATCGAACCAAGATATACCAACGCATTGATAGCCGTGTCCTACAAATGTTTGATGAAGGTTTAGAGAAGGAAGTTCAAAACTTTTATGATAGGGATTCCCATATCTTTGAATACAACAGTTTCCAATCGATTGGTTATCGAGAATTTGAAGCATACCTTAAAAAAGAAATTGACCGAGATACTTTGATTTCGTTGATACAACGAAATACAAGACGGTTTGCGAAAAGACAAATAACATGGTTTAAGCACCAACAACCCAGTAGCTGGATTGACATATTTAATCAAAATCCAGTAGAAGAAATTCAGAAGGTCTTAGAGAAAATCTAGGACCTTTTCCTATCGGTGAAGTCTGTATCACTTGAAACAAAACCACAAAAGTTCACGTAGAAACCACCTAAAAAAGTATAATATGATTGCTTTTTCACAAAGATTTATCATATTTGTCATATTATTTATAATTATTGACTATGAAATCAAACTATTGATTTAAAGGTATTGACCCTAAACTTTCAAACTCATATGATTAAATAGCAAAGAGGAGGAAGCTATATATGAAAAAAATATTAGCACTTATTTTAGTATCACTTCTTGTATTAACAGGATGTGGGAAAGATAAACCAGAAGAGGTAGCAGAAGGAAAAAGTTATCATATTGGTACAGCAGTTTTAACAACTGAGAAACAAGCTGACGCAGCAGATGAAGATGGTTCATTTGAAGTGAACACATATTATGGAACCGTTGTATTGGATGGCGACAAAATTGTAAATCTCTTTATTGACGCTGCTCAAAACAAACTTTTCTTCAATAAAAATGATGAATTGACAAAATTTGAAGGAAAAGGTACAAAACGTGATCTTGGTGATAACTACAACATGGTGAAATTTGGCGGTGCCGTAGCAGAATGGTACAAACAAATGGATTCATTCCAAGAATATGCAAAAGGTAAAACTGTTCAACAAGTTCTTGAAATGCCAACCTATGAAAAAGATGCAAACCATCCAGCAGTACCTGATGTAGAAGATTTAAAATCATCAGTAACTATTGATGTTTCATCCTACTTAAAACTATTAGAAATGGCTGCAGACAATGCAGTAAAAGTTGACGATGTTGTAAAAGTTGCGACATCAAGCAATACATCAGCTAAAGAAGATTCCGTTGAAATTGGAACAACAGTGGCATCCGTAGCCGTAAATAGTAAAGGTGAAATTGTGTATGTATACGTTGATGATGCACAAAATAAAGGAACACTAAGTGGTGGTGTATTAGCATCAGAGAACTTAGTGAAGTCAAAACGTCAATTAGGCGATGACTATAATATGGTAAAATACGGTGGCGCTACAGCAGAATGGTATGAGCAAATTGATTCATTACAAGCATTCTTAAAAGGCAAAACTGCAAAAGATATTACCGAATTCAAGTTTAACGAAGGTAAACTTGATAATGTAGATGTTAATTCTACAGTAACTATCGCAACTCAAGGACATGTTGGTGTAGTTTCTAAAGCTTTAGAAAAATTAGCTAACGTTGAATAAGTAAATAGAAAGCTCTGAAAAATTTCAGAGCTTTTTAAATGTAAATAAAAAGAAACGTTTAACGACGTTTCTTTAAGCTTTTAAGATCATTACTTCGTTTGATCTTTTTTAATTTTTCGTAATTATCTGCATATGCTTTCTCCGCGGAATTGATATTTCCCGGGGAATAAAAAGACTGATTTTCAAGACCATCAGGTAAATACTGAATTCGATGCCATAAATCACTTCGTGCATAGTCGTAAGTTTCCTCTGAATCCAAACCCACTGCATTTAACCTTAAGTATTTTGGAGTTTGAAATGTTCGATTACGAACGGTTGAGAGAGCTGCATCAATGGCACTTTCAGCACTTCTGGATTTGGGACTTAAGGCACATTCGATAACCGCATGACTCAGTATGATTCTTGCTTCAGGAAAGCCTACTTTGCGTGCAGCATCGCATGCGCTCACAACCCGGGCACAAACAGCAGGATTACCAAGACCTATATCTTCATATGCAATTACCAATAATCGACGCTCAATGCTATCTAGATCGCCAACTTCAATTAGTTTTGCAAGATAATATAATGCGGCATCAACGTCACTTCCACGAATTGATTTTTGGAAACCAGATAGGGTATCGTGGTAATTATCACTGTCTTTGTCCATTGAAATATTGAGGGATAAACTTAACTTTTTTAAATGCTCCAGATGAATGTGATCCTCTTTGCTGGCACTTTGTAAAAGATCAAGTGCGTTTAAGGCAAAGCGAGCATCACCATTGCTTTGAGAGGCTATGGTTGAAAAGACCGCTTCGTCATAAGTTTTATGATTAAGTAGCGTGGCAGCCCTTTTTAAAACGTTCATAATGTCACTATGCTCCAAGGGTAAAAACTCAAACAAATGAACTCTTGAACGGATGGCAGGATTGATTGAGAAATAGGGGTTTGCGGTTGTCGCACCAATCATGGTAATTAATCCACTTTCAATATGGGGTAAAAGAACATCCTGAATTCCTTTATTCATACGATGTACTTCATCAATTATAACAACAAGGCCGGAACTCATTTCTGCCTCAATGAAAAGTTGATCTAATTTTTTCTTATTATCACTCACCGCATTAAAAAGACGGTAGGGTCTATTTAATGAATTGGCTATGGCCATGGCAGCAGTAGTTTTACCGGTACCGGGAGGGCCAAAGAAAATCATAGACTGAATACTTTTATTCTCTACCATATTTCTTAGAGTTTGGTTTTCACCTAATAAATGCTTTTGTCCAATGATTTCGTCAATATTTTGCGGTCTCACTTGAAAAGCTAAGGGTTTGTTCATAAAATCACCTAAATCTATTGTATCATGTATACAAGAGTAAAAAGAGGTGGATTATGAAAATTGTAATACAGAAAGTAAAAAATGCTAAAGTAGTGGTCGAAAGTCAAATCGAGGGAGAAATTGCTCTGGGATATTGCTTGTTGGTAGGAATAGAAAACGGCGATACAACATTGGATATTGAAAAAGCAGCAGCTAAGATTTCAACACTGCGACTATTTGAAGATGAAAATAACAAAATTAATCTTAGTATCAAAGATGTGAACGGTTCAATTTTGTCGATATCGCAATTTACCCTTGCAGGAGATATACGAAAAGGAAACCGTCCCAGTTTCACGAATGCTATGGCACCTGAAGCAGCAAACAATCTGTACGAAAAGTTCAACGACTCGCTTCGAAAAGAGGGAATTGAAGTACAGACCGGACTTTTTCAAAGACATATGAATGTAATCTTAGATAATGATGGACCCATTACCATGATACTGTGTGTCAAAGATGGCAAGGTCTTATAAGTTATGATAAAATAAATAAGCACTAGGAGGAAACTATGACTCAAATACTAGATGGATTTAATACCGCAAAACAATGTCGTTTAAAAATCAAACAAGAAGTTGAATCAATTACAGGTAGAAAGCCAGGACTTACAGTTGTGATTGTGGGTAATGATCCTGCATCACAGACTTATGTTGCTTCAAAGGAAAAACAAGCAGCAGAGGTTGGTTTTGTTTCCAAAGTGGTGGCTTTAGATGTAGATACATCCGAGGAAGCCTTAATTGAAGTGATTGAGAAACTCAATAGTGATATCAGTGTGGATGGTATCTTAGTACAATTGCCTTTACCAAAACACATCAATGAAGACCGAATCATAGAAACAATTGCCCCCAGCAAGGATGTAGATGGTCTCCATCCTTTAAATGTCGGTTACTTAGAACTAAATCAAGCCAATCTTGTTCCATGTACTCCTAAGGGTATTATGACTTTAATGGACCATTATGATATAGAATTAGAAGGTAAAAGAGCCTTAGTTATTGGAAGAAGTCGCCTTGTGGGAAAACCCATTGCGACACTATTACTTCAAAGAAATGCAACAGTGACTATAGCACACTCCAAAACAAAAGATCTAGATACGCTCATCCAACAACATGATATTATTGTAGTTGCGATTGGACAAAAAGAGTTTATAAAAGCCTCACAGCTCAAGAAGGAACACATCTTGATTGATGTGGGAATTCATCGTTATGAAGGAAAACTTTATGGTGATGTCGAGAAAAAAGCGTATGAAAAGGTAGCCTACGCCACGCCTGTACCCAAAGGTGTTGGGCCTATGACAATCATATCACTCTTAGAAAATACACTAAGTGCTTATAAACTAAAGGAGTTGATCAAGTGAAACTTGAATATGGTTTGGGTGATGTTGTTCAGATGAAAAAAAATCATCCATGTAAAAAAGCAGAAACATTTACCATTATCCGTATGGGCGCGGATATAAAAATAGAGTGTGATGGTTGTGGAGCCATCATTATGCTTGAACGCTCAAAATTTGATAAACGACTTAAAAAAGTCATAAAGAGAGAAGAGGAAAATTAATGGCATTAACCGCTGGAATCGTAGGCTTACCCAATGTAGGAAAATCTACTTTATTCAATGCAATTACAAAATCACAAGTAGAAGCAGCGAACTATCCTTTCGCTACCATTGCCCCCAATGTAGGGGTTGTACGTGTCAATGATCCTAGAATGGATGAAATTAGAAAACGTATCGCTTCTGAAAAAATAATCCCAACAACATTTGAATTTACAGATATTGCAGGATTAGTCAAAGGAGCTTCTAAAGGAGAGGGTTTAGGTAATCAATTTCTATCGAATATTCGTGAAGTTGACGCTATCATTCATGTAGTGAGATGTTTTGATAATGCAGACATTACCCATGTCTCAGGACGCGTTGATCCTATCGATGATATTGAGATTATTGAAATTGAACTTATGCTAGCGGACTTACAGTCTGTAGATAACCGTATCACTCGTGTTGAAAGACGCGCTACAGTCGATCCCGATGCTAAATCGGAATTCACGATGTTAAAAAAATGTAAAGATGCTCTTGAAGACAATAAACCATTGAGTACCGTTAATTTTACCGATGAGGAAATGAGACTAGCAAAAACATTTCACTTTTTAACCATCAAACCCATGATTTATGTCGCAAACATTGATGAAGATTCAATAACCGATGCAAACGCAAATGAGCATTACCTTCGTGTCAAAGACTATGCTGAAAAAAATAATAAATCAGTCGTATGGTTAAGCGCAAAGGTTGAAGAAGATCTCTCTTCATTAGATGATCAAGAGAAAAAAGAATTTTTACTCGACATCGGTGTAGAAGAAAGTGGTTTAGATTTATTAGTCAAAAGAAGTTATGAACTCTTAAACTTAAGAACTTTCTTTACAGCAGGACCCAAAGAAATTAGAGCATGGACATATAGAGCAGGAATGCGTGCGCCAGAGTGTGCGGGTGTAATTCATACCGACTTTGAAAAAGGCTTCATTCGCGCTGAAACATTTAGCTATGATGATCTTATAAAATATGGTTCGGAACAAGCAGTACAAGAAGCTGGAAGACTTCGTCTTGAAGGAAAAGATTACATAACCCGTGATGGAGATATAATGCACTTTAGATTTAACGTGTGATATAATATTCGTATAAGGAGGATAGTATTATGAAACTAGTACTCGCAATTGTATCGAATGATGACGCTTCTAGCGTTACATCCGCACTAAATAAAGATAATTTTCAAGTGACAAGACTGGCAACAACCGGTGGTTTTTTAAGAGCTGGTAACACTACAATTATTGTCGGTGTAGAAACTGAAAAGCTTGATGCCTGCCTTGAGATAATAGGAAGGGAATGCGAAAAGCGTACCGAGATTGTACCATCCAGCGCGTCATATGACATTGGCCGTTATGCTTCATTTCCAATAGAGGTTCAAGTAGGTGGTGCCACAGTTTTTGTATTAGATGTGGATCAATTTTTAAAACTATAGACCTTTCCTAGGTCTATTTTCATAGAAAGGTTTAAATATGCAAGAAACATTTATGATGATTAAACCGGATGGAATCGCTAATGCAGATGCCATCTTAAAAAGAATAGAAGACGAAGGTCTTAGCATTCTAAAGCAAAAAAGATTGAAAGTAGATATGCATCTAATGCAAAACTTACTTTTACACTACCAAGAAGTCATTGATAGTATGGGAAAGGACTTTAACTTTCCGGGAAAACTTTTTAACTCATTTTACTTCGGTAACTTTGAAATCATCTTGCTTCACATTACTTATGATAAAGAAGAAGATATCATCTCAAAAACAAGAACCTTAGTAGGAGCGACCAATCCTCAAAAGGCGCTTAAGGGGACGATTAGAAATCAATTCAGTCAGGATACCTATGACTTAGCAGATAAAGAAAATCGCTTAGTTAATAACGTTATTCATGCATCAGACTCTCATGAAAGTGTCCTAAGGGAACTAAAAATTTGGGAAGCTTACTTCTAAACTACTGAAAAATCAAAATAAAACCTCCAAACGGAGGTTTTGTTATTTCTTAGTATAGTAGCGAATATGTTGATCCACTTTAT
>CAZZFJ010000034.1:0-14001 GCA_964653415.1 uncultured Erysipelothrix sp.
TGATATGGCATCTATTTATTAATTTTGCGGCACTGTCACACTTTATTGCAATTATTTTCTTTATTAAATAATATTAAACGACTTAACGTCGTTTTTTTTTTGCCTTTAAAAGAGTCTCATAAAAAAACTCTGATTTCTCAGAGTTTAGATAACTATATTTCCATCAACAATAACATCAATTTCTTGGCCATCTTGTGTAATACCTACAGCATGCATATCTGCAGAGCCAAACATGAAGTCTTCGTGATTAATGGATTGATTAGCATGATGAGCTTTAAGTTCATCAGCACTCATCTCAGTACCACCTTTGATATTCATTGGGTATGCTTCTCCTAAAGCCATGTGGCAGGAAGCATTTTCATCAAAAAGAGTATTATAGAAGAGTATGTCTAAGTTTGAAATAGGTGAGTCATTAGATATAAGGGCAATCTCACCAATTCTAGAACTCCCTTCATCAGTTTCTAGGAGTGATTTTAAGGCTTCTTTTTCTTTTTTAGCATCATAATCTACTACTTTACCATCGACAAATTTTAGCCAAAACTCATCAATAAGTTTTCCATTGTAATTTAAAGGTTTAGTACTATAAACAATTCCATTGACATTTTGATTGTCTGGCATTGTAAAGGATTCTTCTGTTGGCATGTTTGGATTAAATGTATAGCCTTTAGCGGATGTTTCCATACCCCCTGCCCATATATGATCTTTTACAAGTCCAACTTCAATATCTGTACCAAGACCATTCTTAAAACGAATGGATTTAAAATTATGGTGATTCAAGGCTTCATTTTGTGCATGAAGTTTTTTGTTGTGAGCATCCCATGATGATTGAGCATCTTTACCTGCTTCAACACGTGTTGCATAAAGAATCGCTTCTAATAATTTGGCTTGACCTTCTTCAGCATCAAGCTCTGGAAAGACTACTGCAGCCCATTCTTTAGTTGGAAGTGATACAAGTGACCACTGTCCTTGATTACTCATCATAAATGCACGAAAGTTTTTAAAAGCTTCACCGCTTGCTTTTGCAGCTGCATTCATTTTGGCATCATCTACATCTTTTAATAAACCGGGTGTAGGTGCATATACAGATAATGAACACAAATCATTAGACATGTAGTCCTCTAATTCGTCAACTCGCCACTGTGGAATTGTTGAAAGGGTTTCAATACTTTGATTTTCATAATGTAGTTTTGAAATTTTATCATTAGTAAATTGAACCTTAACTTGTTTTGCTCCACGTTCATAAGCTGCTTTTGTTAGCATTTCTGCAAACTCATAGTGTTCAGCTTTAATATTTATCAATACCATTTGTCCCTTTTGAACATTTACTCCGGTATTGATGGCTAATTTTGCGTATTCATTTAATAATTGATTCATCTTAAGACTCCTGATTCATAGCAACTAACATTGCTGCTCCGACTACTCCGGGTTCATCCAGTCTTGCGAGTCTAAATGGCGTACCGCTTTGTCCTGGATGGACAAACATTTTGTATTTCTCAATCACTTTATCTAAATAGAGTTGATGTGATTTCGTTACTCCACCACCCAATACATATACATTTGGATCACAGATAGCAGAAATTGATGATAACATCATCGCAAAATCCGTGGTCATATCCTCAATAATTTTAATGGCTCTTTCATCATTAGCTTCATAAAGGTTAAACACTTGAAGCGCAGATGTAATATCTTTGGATATCATTTTTTGTCCTTGTTGGACAATAGCAGTACCTGAAGCCCAGTTCTCAACAGCACCTGCATTGAGGTGATTAAGTCTAGGACGATTGCGATCTACGATTATATTGGCGACCTCACCTGCATAACCTGTACGACCTGAGACAACCTTTCCATCTACAACTAGAGCCCCACCAATACCAGTGGAATGAGTAATGTAGTATACTACTCTTTCTCCTTTTCCTGCACCAACTACTGCTTCTGCAAGGCCTGCAACATTTGCATCATTATCCATATACACAGGAAGTTTGAGCCTTTGTTCTAGGTATTCTACAACTGGAAAAAAAGCAAAATCTTTGAGGTTGGTTGCAATGGTAATGGCACCTAATTCTTGATCAACTGGACCTGGAATTCCAACTCCAACCCCCACTGCTTCATCTTTAAATTGCAGTGAAGCAACCATCTCTAAAATGTTATCCAAAACTTTGATAGGTCCTAAATCAGAATTGGAAACACGTTTTACTTCTTCAAGTACTTCACCTTTTTCATCAACTAAGGCAACACGCACATTGGTGCCACCTAAGTCAATTCCAATATATTTCTTCATAACTATCCTCTAATTCTATATATATTACTATTTAACTTCAATTATTTTCATGGTATTTGTAGCCCCAATACCTGAAGGGTATCCTGCAGCAATGATGACCTTTTTACCAGGTTCAATACCATAGGATTTAGCAATTTGTGATGCAAGTTCATCATCATTTGCCATATTATTTTGAATTTCTGAAACGATAGGAACAACTCCCCAGTTTAAAGCAAGACTGCGTTTGACACTTTCAGAGAATGTTACTGCTAAGACAGGAACAATTGGACGGAATTTTGAAATTCTTCGTGCAGTGTTTCCACTTTGAGTAAAGGCAACAACAGCAGCAACATCTTTCATATTTAAGCATGTTTCAGCAATTGACATCCCAATGGAGTCTTGAATCGTTGCACGTGATGAAGCAATAGCACTATCGAGTCTTTCACGGAATGGGAAAATATCTTCCATTGCAGATGATGTGTTATACATAGTTCTAACAGCCTCTACAGGATAGCTTCCAACTGCAGTTTCACCTGATAACATGATAGCATCTGTACCATCAAGAACAGCATTTGCCACATCACTTGCCTCAGCACGAGTTGGACGTGGATTTTCTTGCATAGACTCTAACATATGTGTCGCTGTAATAACCGGTTTTCCTAAACGGTTTGCAATTTTAATGATATTTTTTTGATATATAGGAACTAAATGGGGTGCTACTTCAACACCTAAGTCTCCACGAGCTACCATGACACCATCAGCAACTTCTAAGATTTCTTCGATGTTATCAACACCTTCTTGATTTTCAATTTTGGCAATAATTTGAATGTGTTCTTTTCCTACTGAACGAAGCACTTCACGAATCTCAAGAACATCACTTGCACGACGTACAAAAGATGGTGCGATATAGTCAACATTATGCTCTGCACCAAAACGAACATCTTCTATATCTTTTTCACTCATAAATGGCATTGTTAACACAATACCTGGAATGTTGATTCCTTTACGTGTTTTAACGGGTCCAGGATTTTCAACACGGCAAATTAAGTCTGTTTCATCTTTATCTATTACAGTTAAACGAACAAGACCATCATCTACTAAAATCGTATCATCAACATTAACATCATTATAGACTTCAGGAACTTGTAATGTGAAACGTTCTTTATTACCAATATATCCTTCATCAAAGCCAATTCTTACAATATCACCGGTTTCAAATTCGACACAGTCATTTTCAATAATAGCGGTACGAATTTCAGGACCTTTAGTATCTAAAAGAACAGAAAGGTTAATCCCTGTTTTTTTGCTTACTTCACGAACTGTATTAATTCTTCTTAAGTGATTTTCATGAATATCATGAGAGAAGTTAAAACGAACAACGTTCATCCCTTCTTTTGCTAACTTTTCTATCATATCTGCATTTTCACTTGCAGGTCCTATAGTACATACAATTTTAGTCTTTTTTAGAAATTCCATTAGTATTTATTTCCTCCTACTATACTAATCTAGTTTGTAAATCAAATAATTCTTTACGTGATTTTTTAGTTACATTGAGTGCAACATCAATATCTAAAGTCTTAAAAACATCATCAACAAGACAAACACACTTGCTTGTCTCCCCATTTAATAATGCTCTTAAGGCAAAATCACCGAATTGAGTTGCCAGGATACGATCACGCGCTGAAGGCGATCCTCCACGCTGAATATGACCCAAGACTGTTGATCGTCCTGAGAAACTCGTGTTTTGTGAAACTTTTTGTGCAAACACTTCAACATCTGTAATTTTTTCCGAAATAATTACAATCGCATGACGCTTCTTTTTCATCGCATCAATACGTTTTAAATTTTCAAGCACTTGACTTTCATCAAAACCAGTTTCTTTTGTGATTACGACCTCTGCACCTACAGTAATAGCTGCATATAGCGCTAAGTCACCAGAGCGATTTCCCATAACCTCGACAACTGAACATCGATGGTGGGAAGAACTTGTATCGCGAAGTTTGTCCACGTTTTCTACAATAGTATTCAGTGCTGTATCAAAACCAATTGTAAAGTCCGTTGAAGCAATGTCATTATCTATAGTAGCAGGAATTGCAATAACATTAATTCCCATATCTGATAATGCGGCTGCACCTTTATAGGTTCCATCGCCACCAATGACAATTAAACCTTCTATGCCGCGTGTATTTAAATTACGAACAGCACGCTCTCTAACCTCTACAAGTTTAAAATCATCTAATCTTGCAGAACCTAAGATTGTACCACCCTTTATAATAATATCTGATACATCGCCACGTTCCATTTCAAAAATGTCATCCATGACGAGTCCTTGATATCCATTATTTACGCCAAATACCTGCACACCCTGCGCAAGCCCTGCTCTAACCACTGCACGAATGCTTGCATTCATGCCAGGAGCATCGCCTCCTGATGTTAAGACCGCTATCTTCTTCATAATTCACCTCTATACTATCATAACATTTTTTATTAGGTTATTGCACAAGAAAGTTATTAATTTCACCTTCTTCGGCGATTAATTCCTGCAATTTCTACGGGTTTAGCAATCGCTAAGACTCGGTCAACAAATCTTTTGGAACGGATAACATCTTTTGTGCCTTTAGAATCCAGTGCATAAACTTCTTCTAGCATTTCTGGAGGATAGTTTGATGTGAATAGAGTCTTACGATAATTTTCCATGCGTGCATTTAACAAAGGCAAGAGGACTTCGTCCCTTGCCCAAGGTGTAATTGGTTCTGCACCTAAGTCATCTAAGACTAAAACATCCACTCTTTTTAAACGATCTAGGGTTGGATCTTGAGTGAAGTTTCCAAAGTTTCCCTTTAAATGATTCAGCAAATCTGCAGGACTCACAAAGGCCACTGATTTCCCCTCTTTGGCTAACTTATTGGTAATACAAGCACTTAAAAAACTTTTTCCAACCCCTAAGTCCCCATAAAAATAAAGACCTAAAGTATTTTCTTTGGTAAAAGCAATGGCTTCTTGCATTGCTTTTAGGTATGAAGGCGTCTCTTTATCAATTTGAATATTAGAGAACTCAGCATTCATGAGACTATTATGGAGTTGGAAAACTGCATAATTATCTCGATACATCATTTCCTCTTTGACCTTTTGACTCAAAGAGACGTAAGTAAATTCATCTCTTAATGCCTTATTTTTCTTGTCATAAACTAGATTGACATAGCTTCCTAAACTCGGGTTATTTCTAAGAGCACTTTCAGTGTAAGTCGCAACCCTCTCCATATCTTCAATCCATCGTTTAAACTTTAATGCATTTGTTTCTATAACAGAAAAAGGGCAATCATATAAAGCCATAAATTCTATGACTTTAGGATGCTTGCCAAGTTCTTTTACTAACTGATCTCGCTTTTCCCTGGTTTTTGAATCAAGGGAAAAATTGAAATCTTTAAATGTCATTCATCATCATCCTCTTCTAGTAGTTTTTGAATGGATGCTCTAAGCTCTTCTTGTTCTTCATCACTCAATGTTTCTTCAGCTGAATACTCTGGCATGGCTTGTTTTTGAGTCACCTTAGCCGCTTTTTTCTCCTGAGGTTTTACTTGATTTTGAGCATCTTCTAAAGTCTCTACCCCATTGCGTTTCCATGTTGATGCAATTTTTTCAACATAGGCACGATTTAAGTTGTTATTATTGACTTCAAGTACATATTCTACAAGAAAGTTAATGACTTGATGTGAAAAGCCGAAATTTTCAGTGAGTGATTTTACTAAATTTTGATCGGAACCTACAACATATTCATAGCCTTGTTTATGACGAATAAAACTTACAGGATCAACATCATATGGATTGGATTCATCCACTTGCATCCGTCCAAACTCTTTTTCAAGTAAGTAAACAAACTTCTTAGTATCAAATTTCTTGTTTTCAAAATTTGAACTGTTAATCATGAATCGCTTCATAGTTTCAATATCTACCTCAAATAAGGTTCCAACTTCTTCAATTAAACCTTTGAGTTGAGGTGTTCTAAATTCTACAGGGTAAACAATATTAGGAATCCCATCAAAGAAAGCTTCCACATCAAAACGCACGCGTTGAACTTCATCAACAACAGATGCCTCTTGTGAGACAGGAACTTCTTGTTGTGCTGGAGCTTTTTGAATCACTTCCTGTTTAGCAAAATCTTGTTCCAACTTTTCATCCCATACAGCAAGGCGTTTTGGATCAAATCGTTTACTAATGTCTTCACCCTCAATATGAGCAGGTGCATCAACATACTTTAAAACCATTTTCTTAAGTTGTTCTTGTCCTGAAACAATAGAGAACAAACGACCAAACATAGCATGTTGTAAAAACTCCTTTGGTCTTAAAGGACGATTCACAACATAAGTATCCTGTTGTGCTTGGAAAGTAGCGACTAAATTCATTTGTTCTAACTCTTGTCGTTGCATAACAATATCTTCATTCGATGCTTTTAAAACCTGCACAAGATACTTCATATCGATAACTTCTTTGTCTTTTCCAAGCTCATATAAAGTAAGATATAGGCTTAAAGCGTTGAATGAAAACACAGGTTGGTATAGATGAACCAAGGCTTCCAATTCTTTTTGTGATAAATCAAATTCAGTAATGACATTAATATTTCTACTCATAGTATTTCCCCTCTTTCAACATAATTCAGTAGATGATTTAGATGTTCTAAATCTTTGTTGTTGTTCACAACTATGTCTGACATACTCTTTTTCTTAACAGAGCCGTATTGTCTTTTCTCCCGGGATCGAATATCTCTAAGGCTCAATCCCTTATTTAATAACCTTTGGTGGCGTATCTTAGAAAAGGCATCCACAGTGATAATTTTATCGAACAGTGTTTCCATTTTTGCTTCAAACAGCAAGGGTACCTCGATAAAGGCAATATCATCTTTATGCTTTACTTTAAGTTCTAAGATTTCTTCACGGACTATCGGAAAAATAAAATTCTCAAGTTTTTCAAGTGACTCTTTGGAAGAAAAGACTCTATCCGCCAACTTTTGTCGATCCAATGCTTGGGTGTCATCTAAGATACTATTTCCATAAGAAGCAAGAAGCCAGTTATAAGCGACAGCTCCTTTTTCATAGTATCGATGGACCATTTTGTCCGTATCATACACACTATAACCTTTATTTTTAAAGAAATGGGCAACCGAAGATTTTCCAGCACCAATCGTTCCCGTTATCGCAATAATCATAGGCACTCCTTCTGGCATGACTCACAGAAAACTGTTCCACGTCCTGCCACAACAATTCGTGTCATAGGGCGTTGACATACCGTACAAGGTTTTCCTTCACGACCATAAGCTTTGAGTGTGACTTGAAATAAACCAGTAACCCCAAGAGAAGAAGTATACGACCGAATCGTTGTACCGCCTTCAGCAATCGCTTTTTGTAAAACCTCTTTAGTATATTTTATAACATTTTCGCAATCTTTTAAAGTCAGAAGTTGCGCAGGAGTCTTAGGGTGAAGTTTGCATCTAAATAAGATCTCATCTGCATAGATATTTCCAATCCCTGCAATATGACTTTGATCAAGTAAAACAGCTTTTATTGCCCGCTTTCTATTCTTAAAGCGCTGCAGTAAATACTTAGCATTTAGATTTTCATCAAAAGGTTCATAACCCAATTTTTTAGTACTTAAATACGATGTAAGATCTGAAACCACTGCCATTCTAGAGAATTTCCGCGTATCCAAATAATGAATAAAATGATCCTGAGTTTTTAAGATGAGATGCGTGTGTTTGTCGGGTATTGTTTCTTTCTCATATAAATGAAACTTCCCTTCCATACGAAGATGTACCACCCAATACAAATCTTCAAGCTGAAAGATCAAATATTTACCACGACGCATAAAATCTGTAAAAGTCTTGGATACTAAAGCTTCCATGGAATAGCTAGAATTCGCTTCAAGAAGAGGTAGATAACGCATGTCAAGCCACTCTATTTTTTGCCCTTTTAAATTCTTCTCTAAAACTTTTCGAATCGTTTCAACCTCTGGCAACTCTGGCATTAGGATTCCATCCAGTTGTCGCCTTCAGTCACTTCAACTTTCAATTGGATGGGCCAATCGACGACGTTTTCCATGATTCTGACAATTTCTTTAGTGAGTGTTTCCTTCTCGTTTTGATCCATATCAAACACTAACTCATCGTGTACTTGAAGAATCATTCGAGATTTTTTATCTTTTAAGTACTCATCCACTTTAACCATCGCAAGTTTAATAATATCCGCTGCAGTCCCTTGGATTGGAGCATTCATTGCAGCACGCTTTCCAAATTCTTGGCGGCCACGATTAGCATCATGGATTTCAGGGATGAATCGTTTACGACCAAAATAGGTTTTTACATAACCATGTTCCTCACACATTGCGATTTGCTGATCCATGTAAGTACTGATATTTGGATATATTTCATGATAACGATTAATATAATCTGCAGCATCTTTCATACTAATCCCCAGCTGTTCACTCAATCCATAAGGACTCATACCATAGATAATTCCAAAGTTAACACTCTTTGCCTCACGACGTTGTGATGCATTGACACTATCTACATCGAAAATTTCTTTAGCGGTTTGAGTATGAATGTCTTTTGCTTCATTGAAGGATTCAATCATTTTTGCTTCATGAGCTAAAAAGGATAATACGCGCAGTTCAATTTGTGAGTAGTCAATGCTCACTAAGACATTTCCTTCGCTTGGAATAAAGGCAGAGCGGATTTTACGTCCTTCCTCATCTTTAACAGAAATATTTTGCAAGTTGGGATCGGTTGAACTAAGACGCCCTGTTTGTGTTGCATGTTGATTTAAAGTTGTATGGATTTTCCCATCCTCTTGAATGTGTTTTTGAAGACCTACAGCATAGGTACTGTACAGTTTTTGTGCTAGACGGTAATCAAGTATATATGGAATGATGGGATGTGAGTCTTGTAATTTCTCTAATACATCCACTGCGGTTGAACGCTTCTTAACTTGAGGTAATCCCAGTACATCAAAGAGTATTTCAGCCAACTGTTTTGGAGAATTGATGTTGAACTCTTGATCCGCTGCAGCATAGATTTCTTTAGTGAGTGTGTCGATTTCGATTTTCTTAGCAGTCGCTATTTGATCTAAACGATTTTTATCAACTTTAAAACCATAGTATTCAGACTTGGCAAGTACTCCAGTTAAGGGCCGTTCAATATCGGTATAAACAGAATACACTGCTTCTTTTTTAGCAAGTTTAACTTGGGTATCCCATACTTCAAAGAGTTTACGATTCAGTTTTGCCATTTGACTTTGCTCATCCAAATCATAGTACCAAAGATTAAAAGCATCACGTACTTTATCAAAAGTATTGGTAGCATTGTTAATAATGAAGGAAAGAACGGTTAAATCATCAAACTCCTTATCTACGACATCCAGATTATTATCTAAAATAAAGCGATAAAGTGGTTTGGATTCAGAAGCTAACACTTTACTTTTATTCAGTGTATTGACAAAAGCTGGATTTAAAATCATATCTGAGACACTTAAGATAGCATTTCTAAAGCCATCACTAACATATATTTGATCAAAAGTCTTATCTGCTTTTAAATCCAGTAAAATTGCAATATCATTACCAACCCAACTGGCATCAAAATCGGTAAAACTGTAACTCTCTTCAAGATTTTCAGTAGCAATTTCTACGACTAAGGAATTCATATCATGCTTGCGATAGAAGGCATTGGCCGCTTCAGGATCTATATTTAACTTAAAGTCATCAATATCAAGATCCAGTGGCACATCGGTATGAATTTTAGCCAAAGTGTATGAAAGATAGGCTTGTTCTTTGTAGGTTCTTAGATTGTCACCCATGCGTCCTTTGACATTGTCAGCATTTGCATACACATTATCTAAAGTGCCATATTCATCAATCAGTTTTTTAGCAGTTTTTTCACCAATAGATGGCACTCCAGGAATATTATCCGAGCTATCCCCCATTAATGCTTTCATATCAACTACTTGTGAAGGAGTAATCCCTTGTTCTTCAAAAAGAACCTCTTTTGTCATTCGATGAATATCTGTTAAACCTTTTTTCATGAGTAAGACATCAACATTATTATCGATAACTTGAAGTAAATCACGATCACTTGTTAAGACATCAATTTGATCTTCTGGATATTGCTTCGCTAATGTACCAATAATATCATCTGCTTCATACCCTGATAATTCAAATCGATGGATGGGAAGTGCATCCAACATTTCTCGAACAAGTGCAAATTGAGAAACAAGTTCTTCATCCACTGCTTTTCGAGTCCCTTTATAATCATCAAATAGTTCATGTCTAAATGTTTTATCTCCTGTATCAAAAGCGATTAAAACATGGGTCGGTTCAAACATCTCAACTGCGCGGTTAAACATAGTTGCAAAACCATATACTGCATTGGTAGGAACTCCAGCACTCGAACGCATATAGCCTCGTGACATGGTCCCATAATAAGCTCTAAAGAGCATCGAGTTTCCATCTACTAATAAAATTTTCTTCATACTAATTCCCTTCTATAGTAAAACCCTTAAACAACATTTCGCTTAAGGGTAATCTTTTATTCTTCTTGAGTATCAATACTTTCCTTAGAGTCACTTAAAGCTAAAAGCGTTTCTAAGTTACGATACATTAAGTTTATATAATCTTCATTATTTTCCTTATCTTCTTCACTTAAAGTGTATAAATTATGTAAATTAATTTGGGTTAAGTTTAACTCAGTTTTAATCTGATTAAACAACGCAACATAATCCTCTGGAAGATTGGATTCATAAGCAATATACGATACATTATCTGCAATGATTCGTTCACGATAAACATCAAGTAACTCACTATCTGGTAAAACACCATATTTTGAGAGTGTCAGTGGGTATACGTTGATATTATAGCTTCTTTGCCAATTACCAAAGCTTGGAGTTAAAGACACAAAGGAAATAATCTCATCTACATTTCTAAGTTTTTGATAGTCCGCATAAAGGCGCACTAACTCAATCTCAAGAGCTTCAAAGTTATCCTCGTAATAGGACTTTTGATCAGGAAATTCCTCAACCAAATAGTCTAAAATAGAACGCCCCATAGATGTCATCGCTATGGGATCAATCCATAAGATGGGATCACTGATATATAAATCCGCATTATCCAGTAAAGCTGTGTCATAGTAATCCCCTTCAAAGGTCTGAATGGAATCACTTACGAAAACATTTTGGTAACGTTTAAAATCGTATAACTTTGAATAGTAGGATAGATCCACTCTATCTCCCTTCATTGCTTTGAGTTCTTCTTCATAAAGTTCAAAATAAGGTTGGGCTTCATTAATAAAGAATAGAACGTCCGCCGATTTTAATACTTCTTCATAATTATCAACAATTTGAGCGCGCTGGGCTACATTCCCTTTATCAAGACGCGTGACATTGACATGGTCTTTAGCAATTCTTTCTACTAAAAACTGTAATGGGTAATTAGTCACCACAACATCTAAACTCTTACGAACACATCCCGTTAAGTTTAATGTTAATAATGTAATAATTAATAAACTAATACTCAATTTTTTCATATAATCCACCTATATTCTCTACTTAATTTGTCGAAAACTTTGATTTTCAAAATTCTGAAGTGCTTTTTGTGAAACTTGATAAACTCGATAAGGTATAAAAAACAGAATAAGATTCACTAAAACAACCCATAAGCTTCGTGTTGCGATAAATGTTGTAACGCTCATATTTGTAAGATTCATCAGCGTTAAACTGATAAACAAAAGGATTTCTTTTATAAACAGTGCAACCGACCCCAATAAAAGTAACTCTGGATAAGATTCCGATATGTGCCGGTGCCAAAAGCGTGTCACCATAATGGCAATACCATAGGAAATATAGTAAACCGGAAAGCTCTTATACTGCAATAAATCCATTGTTAATGCGACTACGATAACCTTAACAACAATACTTGTACGACTATCCTCACGAGCAAATAGTACTAATAAAAGAAAGTGCAACTGACTTACAACTAAGATGCGTGCCGAGTGCGGAATATTAAAAACTGCTTGGAAAAAGAAGTCAAGTAAAAAGATGAATGCAAAACTTGCGATATTAATTAAATAATAGAACCTCATGGTTTTTTTACTACCTTAACATAATCAATACCTTGGAAATTCACTTCAGATTTCGCAAAGATATCCAAACCAGTCCCAGTTGCGACAGTTTCAATATGGTCAATTTCTCCAATGTATAAACCTTTTGGAAAATTACCACCCAAACCAGAAGTCACAATTTTCTGACCTACTTCAATATTTTTTTCTTTTTTCATCATTTGAATATTAAAAGTATTATTATCCGCATCATAACTATGAACAATGCCATTGACTAAAGCGTCTTTAGCATGAATTGTGACAGATACTTTTGTGAAATCACTATTAGAGGTTAAAAGGGAGACTTGGGATGTTTTGTTATCCACTGAAATCACCTTTCCTATTAAACCTTTAGCCGCCATCACCGCATCACCTTCTGCTACATTATGATCACTACCTACATTAATGGTAATAACTTTATTCCATGTATCAAAGGAACGATTCAAGACACGACCTGAAATAAACTCTAAATCTGAATAGACACTATCCAGTGCATTCAAATCTTTTAAGCTTGCAATTTCATCAAGGTATTCTTGTTCTTTAATTTGCCACTGTGCAGCAGCTTCAAGTTCTTGTTTTAAAAGATCATTAACATGTCTTTGTTCCCAAAAGCTCGCATAATCTTGCGAAAAATTTGAGAAAGTCTCTACAGGATAATCAATTAATGCATAACGAACCATTGAAAAAAAACCATAAACTTTTTTCTCAGACTTATCATAAATGGTTAAGTTTTTTACGATATTAAGACTCAATAAAGAAGCAACCAAGATGACAATCATCGTTAATAAAAATCTTCTTAAAGGTTTTCTTTCTTTCATTCATATCACCTTCATCATTATACTAGAAAAAAGGTCAAAATTGAAATGATTTTCACGAATCTATTAGAAATAAATGCGGCATTGTCTCACGAATTGAAATATAAGAGCCCTCTGAAATGATGAGATGATCTAAAATGAAGACTCCCATCATAAGTCCTGCATCAACTAAGATCTCCGTGGTTTTTAAATCCGCATCACTGGGCTCTAAGCTACCACTAGGATGGTTATGAGCCAAAATAATTCTAGAGGCAGAATGTTTCACAGCTTCCTTAAAGATTTCCCTGGGATGAACTACCGAACGGTCTAAGGTCCCCTTGAATAGAATTGAATGCGAGATTAATCGATTTTGCTTATCAAGATATATCGCAATAAAATACTCTTGTTGGGAGTAACCCACCTCAAGATTTAACCAGGATACTAGAGTATGGGGTTTATCAATTTGAATCACCTCATGTAAGCGCGGCCTAATAATGCGGCGTGACATTTCTACAAGAGCTAAAAGCTCCGTAGCTTTGATATCACTAATACCATGAATTTGACACAGACTTTCACGATCAACCCGATTAAGACCGGCTAAAGTATGTGTCTTTTTCAACACTTGATCTGCGACTTGAAGCGCAGAATATTTTCTTGAGCCTTGTCGTATAAAAATAGAAAGCAGTTCCCGATCACTTAAACTTTCTAAACCATGTACCATTGCCTTCTCTCGAGGTCTTAAATCTTTTGGAATATCTTTTATCTTCATATTATCACCCTTATAAACTAGACAAATATAAGAAAAAAACCTTCAATTA
>CAZZFJ010000035.1:0-13708 GCA_964653415.1 uncultured Erysipelothrix sp.
GGCAATGGTAATGCTCAGCTCCGAGTTCAATTCTCGGTGGCGGCACCATATGTATACACACTCACCTTATCGGTGGGTTTTTTTGTGCTTTCTAAACTAATATATAAAGTAATACTTCTAAAGAAATATCAGTTGTGATTGTAAACAATCACTGAAATAGATACAATAAAAATAGGTGATACTATGAAAAAATATATCTTAGCACTAGACCAAGGAACAACCAGTTCTCGTGCCATTCTTTTTGATGACAAGCAGAATATTGTCGCCAGTGCTCAGTCGCTATTTACACAGATTTATCCACATCCTGGATGGGTAGAACACGACCCTATGGAAATATGGGCAACTCAAAATGGTGTGATGCATGAGGTCATTGCGAAAGCAGGTATTTCTGCTGAAGAGATTGATTCCATTGGCATTACAAACCAAAGGGAAACCACCATCATTTGGGATCGAAAAACAGGACGTCCCATTTACAATGCGATTGTATGGCAATGTCGTAGAACTGCTTCTATATGTGAAGAAATTAAAAACTCTGAGTTAGGAAATTATATCCAAGAAAATACAGGACTTGTGGTTGACGCTTATTTTTCCGCAACTAAAATATCTTGGATTTTAGATCATGTTCCAGGTGCAAAAGAAAAAGCTGAAAATGGCGATTTAATGTTTGGAACAGTGGATACTTGGTTATTATATAAACTAACAAACCACCAAGAACATATCACAGATGTGACCAATGCATCTCGAACCATGATGTTCAACATTCATACCTTATCATGGGATGAAAAGATTCTAGATGCCTTAAATATTCCCGCTAAGATTTTACCAAAAGTGGCAGATAGCTCCATGATTTATGGCTATACCACACTACTGGGCCAATCGATTCCAATAGCAAGTTTAGTTGGAGACCAACAAGCCTCGCTTTTTGGTCAAACTTGTTTTGATAAGGGCGATGTAAAAAACACCTATGGAACCGGCTGCTTTGTGTTAATGAATACCAAAGAAAAACCAGTAGTATCAAAAAATGGATTGCTTACCACTATTGCAGTGGGACTTGATGGCAAAGTAGAGTATGCTCTTGAAGGATCCATCTTCGTAGGGGGCGCCATCATTCAATGGTTAAGAGATGAACTAGGGATGCTTGATGCATCCATGGATTCTGAATACTTTGCCACTAAAGTTAAAGATAATGGTGGCGTATACCTTGTGCCTGGCTTCACAGGTTTAGGAGCACCCCATTGGGATATGAAAGCCCGTGGAGCAATCTTTGGTTTAACCCGCGGTGCGAATAAGAACCATATTATTCGAGCAGCTTTGGAATCAATTGCCTATCAAACTCACGATATAATCCATGCTATGAGTGAAGATGCAATGCAAGAGATTACGACTTTGAGAGTTGATGGTGGGGCAAGCGACAACAATTTCTTAATGCAATTTCAAAGCGATGTCCTACAAACAGAAGTCATCCGTCCAAAAACTTTAGAAACAACTGCCTTGGGGGCCTATTATCTTGCAGGTCTTGCAACAGGCTTCTTTAGAGATAAAAAGCATATTAAAGAAGTTGGATCTTTTGATCAAAGTTTCAAACCTCAAGAAGATCAGTCTGTGATTCAAAATTATCTAAAAAATTGGAATAAGGCAGTCCAAAGAAGTTTAGACTGGGAAGATTAAGCACAAAAAAAGGAGGAATTTTTCCTCCTTTTATTTATGCATTGGCGACAACCTTATCCAGTGCCTTTAATACCAAAGGAACTAAGATAATGGATGCGATAGTTTCAAATAAGGTATTGGCCATAAAGATACCCCCAATAAAGAGTAAGACCTTACCTTGATATACTGTATTAATTGCTGTTGCGATACTTTCATGTCCTAATCCTACATAAAATAGTAAGGGAACTACTAAGAGTGCATGAAATATAGTTGCTAGTGCTGCACTAATACTATAATTAACTGTTTTATTTTTAACAAAAACTGAAACCATTTTATAGATATAATAAGTACCAAAACCAAAGATAATTCTAGGTAAGATTGAAACAAGAGGATTTGCAAATACAGGAGCGAAAATGACGCCTGATGACATTGAGTTAATAAAAGAACCCAAGCCAAAAGCTAAACCAATCAGCAAGCCACTGGTACTTCCTAAAAATATAGCACCAATAATAACTGGTACATGAATCAGGGTAACTGAAACAGGTCCAATAGCAATAAAACCAATATTAGGCCATAAACCTAACATGAACACTATCCCCATAAACAGTGCTGTAAATACAAGATCTTTTGTTTTCATAAAAATCCTCCTACTCTTTGACCATCGTCAATTGTATTCTTTCTTTCTGTAAATCCACATCCACAATCCAAACTTTGACTATATCGCCTACTGATACGACATCTGTAGGATGTTTTACGAAATTACGACTTAGTTTAGAAATATGAACCAGACCATCCTGCTTCACTCCGATATCCACAAAAGCCCCAAAGTCAACAACATTACGTACTGTCCCTTGAAGTTCCATGCCAGGTTTCAAATCACTCATTGATAAAACATCTGATCTCAATAAAGGAGCGCTTAAGGCTTCTCTAAAATCTCTACCAGGTCGTTTAAGTGCTTCTAGAATATCATGATATGTCTCTTTACCAACTTCAAATGCTTCGAAGTTTTGATCGTGACCTTCTAGTTTATCCACAACCTCTTCAGTTCCTAAGTCTTCCTTTGTGATTCCAAATGCTTTGAGAATCTTTTGAGTGAGTGAGTAACTTTCAGGGTGAATTCCAGTATTATCTAAAATATTACTTCCATCAGGGATTCTTAAAAATCCAACGGCTTGTTCAAAGGCTTTTGGTCCCAAACGGGGTACATTTTTTATTTCTTCTCGTTTATTGAAAGCACCATTTTCTTCACGATAACTTACGATATTTTGTGCTGTTGTTTTTGTGAGTCCTGATACATGTTCTAATAGTTGTGGAGAGGCTGTATTGAGGTTAACCCCTACTTGGTTTACCGCGGTTTCAACCACAAAATCTAAAGTAGATTCTAAGTCTTTCTGTGAAACATCATGCTGATACTGACCCACTCCAACAGCTTTAGGGTCAATTTTAACCAGTTCCGCTAAAGGATCTTGGATTCTTCTCGCGATAGAAACCGCTGAACGTTCTTCAACTTGTAATTGAGGAAATTCTTGACGCGCTACATCCGATGCAGAATAAACAGAGGCACCCGCTTCACTTACAATAATATATTTTGTGCTCATGTCACTTTGTTTTAAAGCATCTGCCACAAAACTTTCTGACTCACGACTGGCAGTTCCATTTCCAATGGCTACAATATCTACCTGATGTTTTTTTATCAAATTGATAAATTGAGGTAAGGCTTGTTGGCGCTTTTGTTGACTCGCAGGTTCATGCGGATAAATAATCGCAATATCTAGCACACGGCCCATTTTATCCACAACAGCTAATTTACATCCGGATCGATATGCAGGGTCAAATCCCATAACTACTTGATCTTTAAGAGGCGCTTGTAAGAGTAGGTTTCTTAGATTCTCACCAAAAATATTAATAGCACCTTGCTCTGCTTTCTCACGCATTTCATTACGCAATTCTCGCTCAATAGCAGGCTTTATAAAACGTTTATAGGCATCTTCAAAAGCTTTAATAATATAAGGGGTGGCGATGGATTGATATTTACTTCCAATAATCGATTTACCCAAATAGGCAAAAATCGGATTTTCTTCCACCACAAGTTCCACTTTAATCACGTCTTCTTTTTCAGCTCGATTGAACGCTAAGATACGGTGACCAGGAAGTTTTCTTAAGTTCTCTGAGAACTCATAATACATTTCATAAATTTTCTTAGGGTCTTTTTCTTCATTTTTTAAAGTCGTTTGAATATTAGCATTTTTATATGTATAACTTCGAATCCAGGATCTAAAACTTGCATTATCACTCACTGTTTCCGCAAGAATTTCATGAACTCCATCCATAACATCATCAACACTTTCAAGTTCATCATTCAAATACTTTTTAGCCTCTTCTAAAACATCCCCACTCATAGGTAAGGTCAACAAGTAGACGGCAAAAGGTTCTAAACCTCTTTCTTTAGCAATGGTTGCCTTGGTACGCTTCTTTTGACGATAAGGACGGTATAAGTCCTCAACCTGAGTTAATGTTGTCGCATTATTAATATCAGCTTGTAAGGCTTCAGTAAGCTTATCTTGCTCATCAATCAGACGAATGACTTCCTCTTTGCGTGTTGCTAGACTTTCTAAATATTGATAACGGTCTTGTATTGTCTTTATTTGTACTTCATCAAGACTTCCCGTCATATCTTTTCGATAACGCGCCACAAAAGGAATCGTGTTGCCTTCTTCAAGTAAGTTGAGTGTCGTTGAAATTTGCTTCAAGGAGAAACTTTGAAGTTCTTCTTGTAAGACTTTCATGATTGATTCTTTCATTATGTCCATCACTTTCTATCTAATACTATTTTACCATAAGAAAAAGGTTTACTTGCATAAACCTTCATAATTAACCTGCTATAAGATCTGCATGTTTCAATGCATAATCTCTTAACAAGCCTTCATAGATAATCTCTAAACGTGCATCTTGACCAAAATCATAGGGTCTCACCATGTGGGGTGGAATATCCCAGAGATTTACATTAGACTCATACAATATTTGAGCAACAAACTCACTACAGAAATACGCTGATTTACGAGGGACACGCTTATTAAACGCGGCACCAATCAAACCTATAAAGTTATAGTGGTAACGATCCATATTTTCTATAAAGAAGGATATGCGTTCTTGAAGCATTTCATACTCTTCATTCTCTACTTCAAATTTTAAAAGCATACAACGGGTATTCTTAAACTTCTTAAAAGTACCACTGTAAATACTCTCTTCAACAAAACCCCCTAAAAAAGGATTATGTGGTTGACGTCTACCAAAACTATAGAGTTTTTCTAAATCCTCTTCAAAACCAATGGAGACATGATTGTAAGGACTGGCCGTAAATTTCTTTATCATTCGTGTTAAAACACTGCCTGTATCTGATAGTAAAATATAAATATCTTTCATGATCCTTCCCCTTTCGCATTGTAACTATAATAAATCAGTTCACGCATAAAGTAAAGGTTTACAAAAAACTTTAATCAAATCTTAAAAATTGAGTCATTCACTTCTTATTAAGATAGACCGATTATAGTTCCATCCTCTAAAATATCCATCTCCACAGCAGCGGGTTTTTTAGGCAAACCAGGCATCGTCATAATACTTCCTGCATAACAAACCACAAAACCTGCACCCTTGGATAATTTTAAATCTTCTATATAAATATCAAAGTTTTCAGGTGCACCCAATAACTTAGGATTATCGGAGAATGAGTACTGCGTTTTCGCCATACATACACTTAAATTTTCAGCCATTGCATTCATATCTTTAAGTTTGCTTAATGCACGTTCACTAAACTTTATCCCTGAAGCGCCATAAGTCTTTTTGGCGATAGTTTCTATTTTCTCTTCAAGTGAGAGTTTATGATCATACAAGTGTTTGAAGGATTTATCCTGTTCACATGCTTCAATTACTTTTGAAGCTAAGTCAAGACCACCTTGTGATCCTTTGGAAAAGACTTCAGACAGCACCACTTCTACACCATTTTTCTTACCCCAGTCTTTTAAGAACTGCACTTCATTTTCAGTATCACTAGGAAAAGCATTGAGTGCGACAACAATAGGAACACCATATTGCTTCAAATTATTAAAATGTCTATCTAAATTAGGTAAACCTTTTTCTAAAGTCAAAAGACTCTCTTCACCTAAGGTCTTTAAAGAATGACCCCCATTATATTTTAAAGCACGAATCGTTGCGACTAAAACAATCGCATCGGGTTGTAAATTTGCTTGGTGACATTTAATATTTAAAAACTTTTCTGCCCCTAAATCTGCACCAAAGCCTGCCTCAGTAATGGTATAATCACATAACTTCATACTACTTTTTGTAGCTATTACGGAATTACAACCATGCGCGATATTCGCAAAAGGACCTCCATGCAGTATAGCAGGAGTGTTCTCTAGTGTTTGTACCAAATTGGGTTTAATTGCATCTTTAAGCAGCAGTGCCATAGCTCCTACCACTTTTAAATCCTGAGCATAGATGGGCTTGTTGTCGTATGTATAAGCAATAAGCATTTCACCTAAACGTTTCTTCAAATCCTTAAGGTCTTGGGCCAGACATAAAACAGCCATGACTTCAGAGGCTACCGTAATATCAAAGCCTGAAGCATGTGTAATGGATTTATCAAGACCAATATCACCAACTGTGATGTTTCTTAATACACGATCATTCATATCCAATACGCGCTTCCAAACAATATTATGCGGATTAATATTTAGATCATTTCCATGAAATATATGATTATCAATCATAGCAGAAAGTAAATTATGGGCAGAAGTTATCGCATGAAAATCACCTGTAAAATGCAGGTTTATATCATCCATTGGAACTACCTGCGCATACCCACCACCACTGGCTCCACCTTTCATCCCAAAACAGGGTCCCAAGGAAGGTTCGCGAAGGGTAGAAATACTTTTTTTCCCCAACTTATTTAAAGCCATACTCAAACCCACATTGGTGGTTGTCTTTCCCTCTCCAGCTGGAGTAGGGTTGATTGCAGTCACTAAAACCAATTTACCCAAGGAAGCATTCTTAAGCTTATCGACATTAATTTTAGCTTTATAGGTTCCAAAAATTTCAAGTGCACTTTCATCAATATTTAATGCGTCTGCGATTTCATAAATTTTCTTTTGTTTCGCGCTTTGCGCGATTTGAATGTCTGTCTTCATTAAACGTCCCCTTTTGCAGTTTTTTCATCAGTGCAAATAGAATTGTAAACCGAAGTACATTATTAATTAAAATCCCTGGAAGTCTTTGAATTAAAAGATAGAAAAAGGGGATATTTTGTAAGAGTTTGAGCCAAGTAGTGTTTAGCACAAAATCTACTACTAATGTATTCAGCAACAAAAGTCCTGTTACTTTCTTATAGTTTTTATCATCTAAAATGACAAAACCCATGATTAAACCACTTACAATTGCCGAAAGTGTAAACCCTGGGAAAAATCCACCCGGTGGTGGAAAAAGAATCGCGCCCACAACATCACCAATCCCTGCAGTAAGGGCTGTGAAAAGCGGACCAAAAAGTGTGCCTGCAAAAGCATAAACAATAAAGCTCAAGCTAATGCGTGTAATACTAGATGGCATTAAACCTACAATTCGTGTCAACACGATTTCTAAGGCGATAAACAATGCCATAAACACAAGTTTTCTTGTATTTTTCATGTTAATTCCTTCTTTCCTACTATTACAAGACAGAAAAGATATGCAACGGAGGCAACAACATGTCGCGCGCTTTCGCTTCGTTAAATGGCAACTTCCCATCCATTTACACTTAACGCATGTCATCTACTTTGCTTGTAACAACTAAAGAATACCAAGCTTTCAGACGATAATCAATAAAAACAAGTTTTACTTTTTATTTTCAAAAAAAGACATAATTCTTAAGTGACTGAGCTTATAGACTAACTTTTCTTTGATACTTTCTTCATCATTGACTTCATAAAATACAACATTCACGCAAAAGCCAAAATAGATAATGTATGAAATGTAATAAATAGAAATCAGTAAAATCATTAAAGAAGCCATCGGTCCATAGATATTTTGGTAATTAGAAAAATTATTGACATAAACAAAAAAGAGTCTACCCAAAAAGATCAATCCCGCAGTCGCAATAGCACTTCCCATATAGACATCTGAGAAACTGGAGAACTTAAAGGAAACGAGTCGATAAAAAGACATCATCATCAACCACAAAATAATGGGGACCGTAATAAAATTATAAGGAGGTAAAAAACGAAAGAGCACAAAAAACACAATAGCTCCCAAAACAATAACCATAAAGTAAATAACGGATACAATTCTTAAAATAAAAGCCTGAATGTGTACCCGATCCACCCGACTTGCCTCTAATAGAAAAGAATAGACAGACTTTGAAGCGACCCAAAATGATACTGAGGATAATGAAATCAAAAGAATTAAATCTGAAGGGGCAATTTGCTTAACATACAGTACAAAAGGTTCAATCAAATCTGTTGGAATATAATGTGCTAAAAGATTCACCATGGCATTCATATCTAAAAGAAGGGTACTTGTCACCAGTACTGTAATAATTAAAAATGGGGCCACTCCTATGATTAATGCATACGCAAAAGCATAGATAAAAAGGGTCCCTTCATGTGATGATACCATTCTATAAGAATTAATAAACTTATCTTTCATATATGATTCTTTAAAAACTGACTAACTTTTGTGGGTGTTAGGTCCACCAAAACATCATCTTCAAAAATAAGGACCGGTGTACTCATCAGATGAAATTTTCTAACCAAATCAAAAAAGTCACTTTCTTGTTCCTCTTTTTTTATAATTTCAATATTGTCTTTGTATTGATTACGAAGTCCCAGCTCTAAAAACTGTTTGACTTGAACACATTTTGGACAATTATCTTGCGTTAATAACTTCACTTTTTTCATAAAAATTTCCCTTCTTCTTAAGCCTATTATACCATATCATTCAAGCACTACGCTAACTGAAGGCATACAGCTCAATAATTGAGTCAAATAACGACAAACGATAAATTATTTATGTTAATATTTTTGATAGTCCGCTTTCATAACTTTTTACAGTTCATTTCTATTGCGGAATCACTTTTCCTAATTTATACTACAAATACTTAAAGGGAGGAAATGCCATATGACACTGCCAAAATATATCACGAAACGTGATGGTCAAGTCAAAGCTTTTGAAGCATCAAAAATTACCCACGCTCTAACCAAAGCCGGAAAGAACACAAAGGAGTTTGATGTACACACTGCACAGACACTTACTGACACCGTTTTAGAGATGATTATTGCAAAAAACGACTATGAAAACTTAACCGTTGAAAGAGTACAAGACATTGTTGAGGAAGCCTTGTTAGGATCTGAATATAAGCAAACAGCCAAAGCTTACATTCTCTATCGTGAAAAAAGAAACCAAGCAAGAAGACCTGACATTTTCAAATATCGAATGAATCTAAAACCCTACGAATATCCTGATTTAGAAGAATACAAAGAAGCCATTCAACACTCTTACTGGCTTCATACAGAATTTAACTATACATCAGACATCCAAGACTTTAAGGTTCATGTGAATGAATCCGAAAGAAATGCCATCAAAAATGCGATGTTGGCAATTGCTCAAGTCGAAGTGGCTGTCAAAACATTTTGGGGTGATTTATACCACCGTATGCCTAAACCCGAATTAGGTTCTGTAGGCTATACCTTCGCTGAAAGTGAAGTCCGTCACCATGATGCCTATTCTCATTTACTTGAGATTTTAGGACTCAATCATGAATTTGAAAAGATTGATACCATTCCAGCATTAATGGAACGTGTCGATTATCTTACAAAAAGCACTGCTTTAGCACGTACAGAAGATGACAAAGACTATACCTTATCAGTCCTTCTTTTCTCACTCTTTATTGAACATGTATCCTTATTCTCACAATTCTTAATCATTATGAGCTTCAACAAGCATAAAAACCTCTTTAAAGGGATGAGTAATGCGATTGAAGCCACATCTAAAGAAGAACAAATTCATGGACTCTTTGGTATTGACCTTATCAATATTATTAGAGATGAACACCCTGAATGGTTTGATGAGGAAATGGAAAAAGCAGTCTATGACGCTTGTCATGCTTCATTTGAGGCGGAAGGCAAGGTCATTGACTGGATATATGAAGCTGGCGATCTTGACTTCATGCCTAAAAAACTTGTTAAGGAATTTGTTAAAAACAGACTCAACAACTCCCTTGAATCTGTAGGTTATGATCGTATCTTTGAAGTTGATGAAGCCCTAGTTGAACAAACTGACTGGTTTGATGATGAGGTTGTCGCAACAAAACATGTTGACTTCTTTGTAAAACGTTCCATCAACTACTCCAAACGCACTCGCAGTATTACTGCAGATGATTTATTCTAAGAAAGGTATTAATACTATGAAATGGTTAAATGAACACAGTAGAAACTTCCTATCCCGCGGCTACTTAACAGAAGGGGTTAGCCCCGAAGCACGCGTTCGCTTTATTGCAGATAAGGCTGAATCCATCCTTAAAATCGATGGCTTTGCGGATAAATTTTATGACTATATGGAAAAAGGATACTATTCAATGTCCTCACCCATCTGGTCTAACTTTGGCATTGATAAAGGACTTCCTATTTCCTGCTTTGGATCACACATTCCTGATTACATGGGTGGAATTCTCTATACTCAAGCAGAAGTTGGCATGATGAGTAAATTTGGCGGTGGAACTTCCGGTTACTTTGGTGCCTTAAGACCTCGTGGTGCAGAAATCTCTGACAATGGAGTCTCATCAGGATCGGTCCATTTTATGAAATTATTTGAAACAATTATTGATGTTGTATCACAAGGATCCACACGTCGTGGCCGCTTTGCACCCTATCTACCCATTGATCATCCGGATATTGAAGAGTTTTTAGAAATTGGAACCGAAGGGAACCCCATTCAAGAACTCACCCACGGTGTCACCGTAAAAGATAACTGGATGAAAGAGATGATTGCAGGAGACAGCGCAAAACGCGCTCTATGGGCTAAACTTATTCAACGCCGTGTTGAAATTGGTTATCCTTATATTTTCTTTGAAGACACCGTCAACAACGAAACAGTCGATGTCTATAAAGATAAGAACCTACGCATCAATCACTCCAATCTCTGTTCTGAGATTGCACTTCCTTCAACTGAAGAATGGTCCTTTGTATGTAATCTATCCAGTATGAATGTACTTTACTACGATGAGTGGAAAGATACCGACGCTGTAGAAACCATGGTCTTTTTCTTAGATGCTGTTTTAACAGATTTCATCGATAAACTTGAAGTCCTACGCGACTCTAACTCACGCGAAGATAAATTAGCCTTTGAATATATGGAACGTGCCTATAACTTTGCGAAAACTAACAGAGCCATTGGCTTAGGTGCTTTAGGATGGCACTCCTACCTACAATCTAAAATGATTCCTTTTGAAAGTATGGATGCAACCAAATTAAATGCTCAAGTCTTTAAATACATCCAAACAGAAGCTCACAAAGCATCAAAGAAACTTGCTGAAATGTATGGTGAACCTGAAATCATGAAAGGCTATGGTCGTCGTAATTCAACACTAACAGCCATTGCTCCAACAACATCTTCTGCCTTTATTTTAGGACAAGTCTCCCAAAGTATTGAACCCATTTGGTCTAATAACTATGTAAAAGATGTTGCGAAAACAAAAGTAACCATCCGCAATCCTTACCTAGAGAAAATTCTAGAAGAAAAAGGCTACAATACACGAGATGTCTGGACTGACATTCGAAACCATGATGGTTCAGTACAACACCTTGATTTCCTCAGTGATCATGAAAAAGAAGTCTTTAAGACATTCTCTGAAATCGACCAATATGTTGTTTTAGATCAAGCAAGCATTCGTCAACAATTCATTGATCAATCACAATCCCTCAATATCATGGTAAACCCATCCATGAGTGCTAAAGAAATCAACAATCTTTACCTCTTTGCTTGGGAAAATGGTATTAAATCACTTTACTACCAACACTCCACAAATGCTGCACAACAGTTTTCTAAAGACAAGCTTTGCGCCGTATGTGAAGCATAAAAGCCTTCGGGCTTTTTTTTAATCACTTTGATTTAGAAGCCTTGCAGCTTTTGCTATAATTTAAAGGAAAAGGAGATTTTAATGTATCACACTTATAAATATAACGGCAGCGATAAAACACTGGTCCTTTTTCATGGAACCGGAGGCGATGAGAATTCATTGCTCCATCTCGCCAATGAAGCCGCACCAACAATGAACTACTTAGCACTGCGCGGAGAGAGAGTGGACTTTGGACAAAGACGCTTTGCCAAAATCAAACATGAAAATGACTTACTAGACTTTGAAGATATGCTCCTTCAAGCAACAAACATACGAAAAATGTTAATGATGCTCAAAAGGCGCTATAATATAGGAGAAATGTGGGCCATGGGATTTTCAAATGGCGCCAGTGCTGTAACTGCACTTTTACTCAATGAAGAACCCATCTTCTCGCGTGCTATCTTACTGCGCCCCATGGACCTTGACATCCAAACAAAAGAAATGCCCTTAAACCACTTACCTGTCCTAATTCACAGTGGCAAAAAAGACCACGTATTAGATCCAAAACTAGCATACCAACTCGAAGAAAGACTCACACGTAATGGAGCCATTGTTGAACATATATCCTATGATTTAGACCACCGTATGCGCGCATTTGAAATTGAAGATTTACGCCTATGGTTTGAAAAAACACTAAAAGGAGAATAAGCTAATGAATCAAGAGCTTTTAGATTTTCTAAACACACATCAAAACTATGCAATTATTGGAATGAGTGATAACCCCAAACGTTATTCCTATAAAATATTTCATAAGCTCCTTGAAAAAGGAAAAACTGTCTATGGAGTCAATCCTGTCTATGATGAGATTGAAGGGCATAAAATCTATGACCATCTATCCGATATTAAAAAAACCATCGATGTTGTCGTCTTAATTGTCAACCCGCAACTTGGAATCCACTATCTCCATGAGGCTTTCTCTCTTGGAATTAAACACCTTTGGATTCAACCTGGGGCACAAAGCGATGAAATTGAAGAAAAAGCTGCCTTCTTAAAACTTAATGTGATCAAAGATTGCATCTTAGCCATATATAACTACGAACACTACTAGGAGATACTATGATAAAAGCTGTCATTTGTGATTTAGATGAAACCTTGTTACCTGAAGATAAAAAGGTTTCAAAACAAGATTTGGATACGATTGAAAAACTCAAAGAAAAAGGGATCTATTTTATTCCTGCAACAGGACGCCCCTTTTACTCTATATACTCAAATCTTGAAGCAATGAATTTGTTTGCAGATAATGACTTTAGTATTTCTTATAACGGGGGTATGATTCACTCCAACAAAGATAAAAAGATTGTCCATGCAGCAAGCCTTGATCATCATCTAGCTTCTTGGCTTTTTAACTTTGGACACCAAGAAAAAGTGACGATGCATGTCTACATAGAAAATGAAACCTACTTCTATCACTTAAATGAAGAAGAACGTCATCACTGCCGTAACTTCCCAGGTTTTTATGAACGTTTTGATGAAGATCTAAACTTTCTTAATAAAATACCGATTATAAAAATTTTATTTCAAAATCTTGATTTAGATTATCTAGCCTCACTAGAAGCTCAAATTCCACAAGAAATCAAAGATAAGTTGGAAATATCCTACTCATCCAACCGTTACCTAGAATTCAATCCCAAAGGAGTCTCTAAGGGTCAAGCAGTAAAGTACCTTGCGAAGAAACTAAACATTAATCCAGATTCTATCTTAAGCATCGGAGATAATATTAACGATCTATCCATGCTAAAAGTCACTGGATACAGTGGGGCACCGCAAAATGCAGTGGCCATGGTTAAGGAAGCCGTCGACTATGTTTCTGAGAAAACATATAATGAAGCCACTGTCAGTGACATTATCAAACATTTTATAAAAGAGGTAATATAAAATAACTTGGGGATAGTCAAGATTCCGCAATAAGATATTGTGGGG
>CAZZFJ010000036.1:0-13359 GCA_964653415.1 uncultured Erysipelothrix sp.
CTACTCGTACTCTATACAACTAGAAATACGGAACTTACTATTACATTGAACCAAGTATTTCATTGTTTTTTAGGTACTTTTTATTTCCTATTTTTACTTTAGTTTTATATTTCCTATATTTTCACTTTTTCACCTGATTATAAGATTACACAATCCGCTTGAAGATAATAAACAAGTCAACTACCGTTCAATTTTATCCATAGCATTTTCATAGCTTCTTTTCAATCGCTCCATTGTAACATGCGTATAGATCTGTGTGGTACTGATGGACTCATGACCTAACAATGTTTGCACAATTCGTAAACTAGCACCATTATCTAGCAAATGGGTTGCGAAGGTATGACGTAACATATGAGGATGTAGTGGTGAACGAAGTCCTGCTTTTTCACCTTGTGTCTTCAAGATATGTTGTAAACCTCTAACGGACAATGCTTTACCACGCTGCGATACAAATAAAAAGTCGTGTTTCTCTTGTTTTAAAAGGATGGGGCGTGTTTTTTCAATATAAGATTTCAAGATAGGGGCAAAGCTTTCATAGAAAAAAAGTTGCCTTTCTTTACTTCCTTTACCCACAACCCTAAGTGTTCGGGATTCTAAGTGAATATCTTGCAGTTTAATGTCACAAACTTCACTCGCTCTTAATCCGCAAGCATACATCATCTCTATCAGTACGCGATTACGAATTCCAGCATCATCGCTACCACAAGATAGAATGAGACGCTCCAGTTCGGAGTGCATTAAAAACTCTGGAAGACGCTTTTTTTGTGCCTTAACGGACACATTTAAGAAAGGATTTTCTATAGCTCCATAGTTTGTTTGCATAAACTTCATAAAGGATCTTAAGGCAGAAATCTTTCTAGAAATCGTACTGCTAGATAAATCCAGTTCATAGAGTGCATTTAAATAACTAAAAGCAATCGTTGGATCTAGATTAAGTACATCTTCACCTTCTAAGTAATCCAAAAAATCTTGAACATCATTACGATAAGAAACTTCCGTATTATCCGATGCACTGTTTATGATTCGGATATGCTTTAGAAAGTTATTGAGATATTTCGTGTTTAAATCTTCTAACATGTTCTAAGCTTCTTTCCGCCATAACATCACGATCTTTGAGTCTGTTCATCACCAAACCAAAATTAGCATTCATGGGTTGGAAGTTAGAAGGGTTGGCACTCGCAACATAGCTTGCCATTGATCCCATAATGGTTTCTGAACTGAGTTTTGGTAAATCTTCCCCATTTAGATATTGTGCCATACTGATTGCGGCATACAGTCCACTCGCTGAAGATTCAATATAGCCTTCCACCCCCGTTATTTGACCAGCAAAAAACAAGTTAGGAAACTGTTTCACTTGATAATTAGCATTTAAACTCTTAGGAGAATTGATAAAGGTATTGCGGTGCATCACGCCATAACGGACGATATCCACATTTTCTAAACCCGGAATCATTTGGATAATTCGTTTTTGATCACCCCATTTGATTCGTGTTTGAAAGCCTACCAGGTTATAGAGGGTTCCTGCTGCATTGTCTTGTCTAAGTTGCACAACTGCATATGGCTTGGTTCCATCGGGTTTTTCTAAACCTACTGGTTTTAAAGGACCAAAGGTCATGGTCTTGGGCCCTCGTTTTGCCATGACTTCTACAGGCATACATCCTTCAAATACTTTCACATCTTCAAATTCACGCATTGGTGCAAGTTCAGATTCTAAAATAGCACGGTGAAAAGCATCAAACTCATCTTTAGTCATGGGGCAATTAATATAATCTTTACCATCACCCTTATCATAACGACTTTTACGATATGCAATATCAAAATTAATGCTCTCGCCATCAACAATCGGCGCTACAGCATCATAAAAATATAAGGATTCATCTTCAATAATCGATTGAATTGATTGCGATAATGCACTGGATGTTAAGGGTCCTGTTGCGATTATTGTCGGAATATTTAGATCAAGGGTTGTTATTTCTTCTTTAAAGATTGTCACATTGGGCATTTTTTTAAGTTCTGCTTCAACATAGTGACTAAACTCATCCCGATCAACCGCTAATGCACTTCCTGCAGGAATGCGTGTAGCATCCGCTGCCTGCATGATTAAGGAATCCAGTATTCGCATTTCCTCTTTTAAAAGCCCTGCTGCATTATTTAAGGCATCCGATCGAAAGGAATTAGTACAGACTAGTTCCGCTAAATTTTCTGTATGATGAGCTGGTGTCTTTTGTTGGGGGCGCATTTCATATAATTCCACATGAAAGCCACGTTTTGCGAGTTGATAACTCGCTTCACTTCCAGCCAAACCACCACCGATGACTCTAATTGTCTTTTTCATCATTTTTAACTTCCTCTAGTTTTTCAGCATCCTCTTTTTTAGCTTTTTTTGGTTCTGATTTTATATAACGACATTTAGGAAAGGCTGAGCATCCGGTAAAGTAAGTACCGTAGCGACTTTTCCTGCGAATCAAATCACTGCCACAATCTGGGCATTTTTCACCTGTTAGCTCCGGAGCTTCCTTTTCTTCTAAAGGTCGATTATAACGACATTTAGGGAAATTATTACATGCAATAAACTTGCCATAGCGTCCAGTACGGTAAACTAAGTCGCCACCACATTCAGGACATGTCTCTCCGACCATCTCAGGAGGCAATTTTACCATATTTTTGTCTGCCTCCTCAAGAAGCGGATAAAACTCATCCACAAATTTTCTAAGCGAAGCAATATTATCGACACTACCTTCAGCAATCTTGTCTAACTTATCTTCCATATCAGCAGTATAATGAACATTTATAACACTATCGAAATGAGCCTCTAAGTTATCATTTGTTAAGATTCCCTGATCGGTTGGTTTAAATACTTTGGAACTGTTTGTCTCTGAGACAGCTCCAAAAGTTGAATATCCGCGTGCCACAATAGTATCCAAAATCATAGAGTAAGTACTGGGTCGACCAATACCCAACTCTTCTAATTCTTTAATTAAACGAGCTTCGGTATATCGTGCTGGGGGTTGGGTAAAGTGTTGTGTAGGTTCAATCTTGGTAGCCTTATATTTTTTGGCTTCATCCAGTTCCCCTATCACCTTGTCTGTTGAAGACTCATAGGAATAGACTTTTAAATACCCATCAAATTGGAGTACTTGTCCTGAGCCATTGAAGTCATAATCATTTTGCGTAAAGACAACACTGACTGCATCATATACGGCAGGTGCCATTAGAGATGCTAAGGCACGGTAGTAAATAAAACGATAGAGTTTATATTCATCAGGCTTTAAATGTGCCTTTACTGAGTCAGGAGTGCGTGTGATGTCTGTTGGACGGATGGCCTCATGGGCGTCCTGCGTATTTTCAGTTTTCTTGCCTTGACGATAGCTCCCAACATACTTCTTCCCATATTCGTTTTCAATATAGTTCATGGCCTCACCCACAAAACTATCTGAAAGACGCGTAGAATCCGTACGCATATATGTGATAAGCCCTTCGGTTTCCTTACCAATAGTAATCCCTTCATACAATTTTTGCGCAACACTCATGGTTCTTCTTGATTGAAATCCAAGGCGTGTTGATGCTTCTTGTTGGAGGGTTGATGTGATAAAAGGAAGTTTGGAATTTTTATTACGTTTACGTTTCTCAAGTTTCTTAATTGAGAAGTCGCTTGTAGTTGCATCCAGCACCTTTTGAGCATCTTGTTCATTTTTTAATTCTAATTTTTCATCTTTAAAACGTTCTACTGTCGTTTCAATTTCATGTCCTTCATTATCAAAGAAGGCTTTAACGCGCCAGTATTCTTCTGGGATAAAGGCTTCAATCTCCTTCTCACGCTCAGCAACCAGCTTTAAAGCCACAGATTGTACACGACCTGCCGATTTTGAACGTATTTTAGATTGCAAGAGCTTGGATAACTTAAAGCCTATAATACGATCTAAAATTCGTCTTGTTTCTTGAGACCTTACTAAGTCCATATCAATTGGACGGGGGTGCTCAAAAGCTTTTAATACAGCGTCTTTAGTTATTTCATTAAAGATCACTCGATTATCTTGGTTTATCTCTAAGCCTAATTCATCCGCAAGGTGCCATGAAATAGCTTCCCCTTCACGGTCAGGGTCAGTTGCAAGGTAGACTTTGTCTACCCCTTTAACTTTTTCTTTAAGCATTTTGACGGTATCTTTTTTATCTTTTGAAACAACATAGGTTGCTTTAAAATCATCTTCAAAATCAACACCAAGGCCGTCTTTACCTCGTGTTGCTAAATCTCTAATATGTCCTTTTGATGAGACCACTTCAAAATCTTTACCGAGATATTTCTCGATTGTTTTCGATTTTGATGGGGACTCCACTATAACTAAGTTCTTCATCTTATCAACTCCAATTTCTACTTTCCTATAAATCATGAACACTTGTCAAGATATCTGCCCCTTCAAGAATCAGTTGATTACAACCCTCTCCACTAATTTCATCAATATTATGGGGCAAGCAAATAACGTGTCGGTTGATACTAAGCGCTTCGTTGACTGTGGTCATTGTACCGCTTCTTTTTTGTGCCGACATCACATAGACTGTCTTACTTAATGCAGCAATGATTCGATTTCTAAAGGGAAAATACGCTTTTTGCGGATGGACCCCTTGAGGGTATTCTGAAAGAATCAAATGCCGATGACGCATTTGCTCAAAAAGATTGCTATTACATTTTGGATAGATGACGTCTATACCACACCCTAACACAGCAATTGTATTAAAATCAAGTGCTTCTTGATGAGCACTTGCATCAATCCCTTTAGCTAGACCTGAAACAATTGTATACTTTTGCTTCAAATTGCTTACGATTTTACTTGTGGTATCACTGGCATATTTAGATGGTTTTCTACTACCAATTACGGCTACTCTTGGATGATTTAAAAGCTTAACATCCCCTTGATAAAAAAGAATGAAGGGGGCTTTTTCTAAATCATACAAGCATTTTGGATACATAGAATCACCAATGCAAATAAAAGGATAGCGGCTAGTATATTCAGGTACAACGATTCTTTTTTCAAGTATATCTTTGATTTTGTGATAATCACCTTGTACATGGATTGCAATATTTTTGATGTAATTTCGCATACTCTCACCTCTATTGTAAGTGTGAGAATAGAAAAAAAAGTCCTAAATATCAAGTGATATTAAAACTTCTTCCTTCATTCTAAAATTATCTCTGTGTGCTTTGGTACGACCATATTTTAGAATGGCTTCCTTATGTTTTTTTGTTGGATAGCCTTTATGTGTTTTAAAACCATACTCGGGATAGATTGCATCCAGTTCCATCATGAGTTCATCACGAATTGTTTTTGCAAGAATACTCGCTGCAGCAATACTGATGGACCTTTGATCCCCTTTAACAATATCAATTACTTCTTTGTTTTCTAATTTGAAAGGCATCGCATCCGTTAGTACGATAGATACATCAGAATTTTTTGCAATATTCTGCATAGCCTGTTTGGTAGCTTGGTAAATATTTAATTTTTCTATGGTTTCAACACTAACCACTTGAATATCAAAATATAAAGCATCTTTCATGATGATTTCTTTAAGCTTTTGACGCTTCGATTCACTGAGTTTTTTTGAATCGTTGATTTCAGGATTATGATAACCCATCGGAAAAACGACACCACACACAACACAAGGTCCAGCTAAGGGCCCACGACCCGCTTCATCAATTCCAATCAGTAACTTATCTTCTTGCCAATACAAAGCTTCAAATTCTTCAATTAATCCCATGTAATGCCCCCTAATAAGCCATTTTGAACATCGTGAATTAAAGTCATCCGTGCTTTTTCTACATCCTTATGGCCACCCAACTCTAAAAAGCCTTTGTTTTCTGCAATGTCTTCATAAACATTATTAAAATTATCAAGTTTATAAATACTTTTAAACATCTCAGGCCGTTTTGCGATTAGATAATCCCTAGCATAATCACTGATCAGTTCAATTGGATATCCAGTACTCTTAATTGAACCAACTAAAGCACAGCGAATTCCCATTTCTTCATTTTCAAATTTTGGCCATAAGACTCCGGGAGTATCAATAATTTCCAAAGTATCACTGACTTTAACAAGTTTTAAACTTTGAGTAACACCAGGACGGTTTTCGACCTTCACTGCTTTTCGTTTTCCTAGCTGGTTAATAATGGTAGATTTCCCGACATTAGGTACCCCAACAATCAAGGCACGTGAGGGTCTGGAACGAATACCACGACGCTTGTCACGTTCATAACGTGCTTGCATCAAAATATCTGTTTTATCCAAAATCAACTTTTTTATCGGATCATTTAAGACATCTACTAAAAGTACTTCATGACCCATATCTTGAAGTCTTTTCACCCAAATATCTGTTTTCTTGGGGTCTGCTAAGTCTTTTTTTGTTAGAATAATGAGATTACGTTTCTGTGAAGTCATTTTTTCCAGTACAGGATTACGCGTAGAAAAAGGAGCCCTAGCATCGCGACATTCTATCACGAAATCCACAGTATGAATCGTATCCTCAATTAATCGTATCGCTTTTGCCATATGACCGGGAAACCATTGAACTTGTGTCATTTAACGCTCCTTTACACTTCTAATTTTATTAAACGGAAAAAGAATAAATCCATTTTTTGATTTGATTTGATCTTGCTTAAACGGGCCATAAACTCTTGAATCACTGGATTTTAAGCGATTATCTCCTAAAAGATAATATTCATCATCAGCCAAAGTTATGGGACTTATATCCGCTGTAAAATCAATGTTGCCATTGTCGGTAGATTCTTTTACAAAAGCATCATCTAAAAAAGGTTCCTCTACAGCTTCGTTATTTATATATAAAGTATCATATTCATAACGCACTGTTTCACCTGGAAGTCCAATAACCCGTTTCACTAAATAGTTACTGGTATCTTCTTTAAATACAATCACCACATCAAAGCGTTCAATCTTATGTCGTTTAATAGATAGGACATCTGAAAAGCCAATTTCTTTAGATTCTAAAGTGGGATACATAGAACTCCCCTCAACCTTAAAAGGTCTCATTAGAAACTGCACAAAAACGACATTGATTACAATATAGATTGCAATCATAATCATGATATCTCTTAGGAAATTTAGAAACTTATTACTTTGTTTCATCTCAATCATCTCACTTTATTTTTTTAAAAAAAGAGTCGATTAACGACTCTTCTCAATTAGCGAACTTCAGTTAATCTTGCTGATTTACCTGAACGGTTACGTAAGTAGTATAATTTCGCACGACGAACTTTACCACGACGTAGAACTTTTACACTTTCAACAATGGGTGTATGAACAGGGAATGTTCTTTCGACTCCAATACCTGAAGATATTTTACGTACAGTATACTTCTCAGCAATTCCACGACCTTCGCGGCTAATAACTACGCCCTCGAATGCCTGAATACGCTCCTTTTCACCTTCACGAATACGAACATTTACTACTACAGTATATCCAGGACCAAAGTCAGGGATGTCAGTACGCATTTGTGTTTCGGTTACTTTACGGACTAATTCCATCATAATTTTCACGCCTTTCTAATATAAAACCAGTTCATAATTCATAATGATTAGCGGAACAGGAGTGCTAAATGCTTATATAAGGTACCATAACAAACGCTTTAAAGCAAGTTTTTAGCCAAACATTCTTGAAAAACTTCGCATCTGTTTTTCCATCTTTTTGAATTGGTTTAAAAGGCGATTCACTTCAGTTGTTGAAACACCTGCCCCTTTGGCAATTCTGTTTCTTCTTCCTGCTCGAATGATATCAGGATTTCGTCTTTCTTCAAAGGTCATACTAGAGATAATGGCCTCTGTTTTTTTGAGTTGGGAAGCAGCATCAACATCATTCACTTGCCCTGCCATTTGTCCCAATTGACCAGGTAACATTTTCATTAAACCCGATAAAGGTCCCATTTTAGAAACTTGACGCAATTGAACTAACATATCTTCTAAGGTAAATTCACCACGCATCAAACGCTCTGCAGATTTCTCAGCAGCTTCCATATCCATTTTTTCTTGGGCTTTTTCTACTAAAGAGATAACATCGCCCATTCCTAGAATTCGCGATGCGATACGATCTGGATGGAACATGTCTAAATCCTCAATGGATTCTCCAACACCAACAAATTTCACGGGAACACCTGACATAAAGCGTACTGAAAGGATTGCTCCACCTCGAGCATCTCCGTCAAACTTGGTCGCAACAAGACCTGTGAGATTTAAGGCGGATTTAAAGCCTTTAGCAACGTTTATGACATCTTGTCCACTCATAGCATCTACCGAGAGTAATACCTCATCAGGTTTAGCGTATGCTTCAATGTCTTGAACTTGCTTCATCAAGATTTCATCAATTTGCAAGCGCCCTGCGGTATCAATTAATATAACATCATAGTTTTCTTTGTTTTTAAGCGCACTTTTCACAACTTCTAAAGGGCTGCTATCACTTTGATGAAAGACATCTACCCCAATAGAATCACCTAAAATTTGAAGTTGTTCAACCGCTGCAGGACGATCTAAATCTGCCGCTACAAGCAATACGTTCTTTGCTTCTTTAGTTTTTAAATGATGAGCAATTTTCGCAATTGAAGTGGTTTTCCCTGAGCCTTGCAATCCAACCATCATTAAGATGCCAGGACTTTTTTTAAACTGTAAAGCCTGTGTTTCAGATCCCAAAATTTCAATTAATTTATCATGAACTACCTTAACAAACATTTCTGAAGGGTTGACCCCTTTGGTTACTTTTTCCCCTAAGCTTTCTTTTTTAACATGGCTTAAAAGTGCATTAATTACTTCTAAACTCACGTCAGCTTCTAATAAAGCAATTTTAATTTCATCTAATATTTCCGCAATATTCTTTTCAGATAAAGTAGCCTTTCCAGACATCTTACGAAAAGTTTCTTGAAGTCGGTTACTAAGCGATTCAAATGCCATAATGATTTCCTCCTTTAATACATTCTATAAGAAAGAATGTTCTTCTTTCTTATCGTGATAATTTACGTAAATAACCTCTGTTTTTTCCAAGACTTCTTCTATGAGTGCATCAATATCAAATTTCGTTTCAAATTTTTCAATTTTATGCGCCTTAGGTCTTGTAACTGGATTTTTGGGGGTGAAAATTGTACAACAATCATCATAAGGTAAGATTGATGTTTCATAGGTACCTATTTTCTTGGCTAAATCAATAATTTCAATTTTATCATAAGTAATCAATGGACTTAAAATAGGTAAAGATTCAAACGCTTGAATAGCTTGCATACTATGTAAGGTTTGAGAAGCCACTTGTCCTAGGTTTTCACCATTACCAATCGCAAGAATATTACGTTCTTCAGCTAGTTTATTGCCAATTCTTAAGAAGAAACGACGCATCATTGTAATGGCGTAACTCTCAGGAACCTGATTGTAAATAGCCATTTGAATATCCGTAAAAGGAACCACATGAATTCGAATATTATTTTGGTAACGTGTCAGCTCTTGTGCTAACTCTATAACCTTGTTTAAGGATTCTTGCGAGGTATAAGGTGGACTTGCAAAGTGAACCATTTCCACGTGAACGCCACGTTTCATCATGAGATATGAAGCAACAGGTGAATCAATACCACCTGATAGCATCATCAGAACTTTACCTTGAATCCCTACTGGATAACCTTTTGAGCCTTCAATACGGTCCATCATGATATAAGCGCCTTCTTGGCGAATTTCGATCCAAATTTTGATATCTGGATTTCTAACATCCACTTTAAGTTCTGTATTTTGAAGAACCTTGGTTGCCACATGGCGATTGATAACATCTGAAATATGTTCAAAGTTTTTATCATGTCTTTTTGCGATTACTTTAAAAGTACTTCCTTTTACTTCGCCAATGTTATCTAAAACAGCTTGTGCAATCTCATCCAAATTACGAGGTACTTTCATCGCTAATGAAAATGATGATAGTCCAAATACATGCTGTAATTTATCAGCAACTGCTTCACCAGATGCACCATTCAAATGAATAAAAAGGCGATCATATTGCTTTTCATAACTTAACTCTGAAAAGTCACGTAATTGTGATTTAATATTTTGTACCAAACGATTGGTAAATTCGTTACGATTTTTCCCTTTAGTGGAAAGCTCTCCATAACGGCATAAAATAAACTCATAATTGTACATAATTTCTTGTCTCCATAATGACCTGAATCACTTTATCAAGGTCTTCTATTGTAATTTTCGAAGATAAACTGAGGCGAATACTGCTGAGTGCCTGCTTGTCACTTCGGCCTAAGGCTTTTAAAACATGGGAGGGTAAGTTTGATTCTGAATGACAGGTACTTTTTGCACTGACATAGATTTTTTTTGCGTTTAAGGCATTCATCATAATCTCGGAGCCCACATTTTCAATACTTAAGTTAAAGATATAAGGACTTCCAGATGTAGGTGAGTTGATCACAACTCCATCTAAATCCTTGAAATGTTCCTGTAAATACGCGTTTAATTTTTGAACATACTGATGATGTTCATGATATTCTTTCAAACTTAAACGCATCGTTTTAGCCAGTACAATGGCAGAGACGGTATCTAATGTACCCCCTCTTAGACCAAACTCTTGTTGGCCTGCAGGAATTAATGGTTCAAAAGGAACATTGGACTTCTTAATCAGTAAGCCACTGCCTTTAACTCCACCAATTTTATGACTTGAAATCGAAAAACTATCGACTTGCTTTAAGGAAAGATCCATTTTCGCAAAGGCCTGTACCCCATCAACATGAAAGTAGGCTTGCGAATGTTTTTTAATTACTTCAGCATAAGTTTGAATTGGAAACACACTGCCAATTTCATTGTTTATTGCCATGAAAGTCACTAGGACTGTATCATCTCTTAAATGTTTTTTCAAATCTTCTACTTCCACAACCCCTTGCTTATTTACTGCAAGACGTGTCACTTCATAACCAAATAAACGTTCCAGTTGCTTTAAGGTTTCCTCTACGGATGCATGTTCGATATTTGAAGTTATAATATGCTTCTTACTCATATTTGAAAATGCGATTCCTTTAATTGCTGAAGCATTGGATTCACTGCCACCTGATGTGAAAATGACCTCATGACTTAAAACACCTAACATTTTAGCAATCGCTTCACGCGATTGTCTAACTAAACTAGAAACACGCTGACCCATCTCATGTAGTGAATCAGCGTTTCCATAAAATTCTTTCATTAAAGTATGCACATCCTCTATCACTTCCGGATAGATTTCTGTAGTACTTGCAGTATCTAAATAAATTGTATCATGCACTTTTTGCATTATTTTTAATCATCTCCTCATAAGATGCATTGGGCTTGAAGCGTTCAATCGCATTAATAATCATAGTTAAACTCTGAGTATACTCCCCATTATTAAAGGCCAATTCCGCCTTGGTAAGTTCCGATTCAATATCAGGTACATAGGCTCTATATTTATTAGCATATACAATAGAGTTTTCACACATATCCACAACACCCACAAGATTGTTGACATTATTGTGGAGTTGATAGACATAATCAATAGCTTCAGCAACCGTTCCATTTAAAGTTGCAATATCTAGGATATCTTCATTTAATAAATTGTGGATTTGATGCGCATATGCCCGGGAACGTTCTAAATCCAAGACATAACGCTCTGAAATTGATGGTAAAGAACGACGTTTTATACGTACCTCCACATCATTAATAATTAAATAAAGCTTTCTTAACTGTCCTTGAGCACGGATTTCATCCGCATTTGCTTGTTCAACTTCATTTTTAAGGACATAGAAAGGTTCTGTCACTTTGTCCAATGATTCAATGAGATCATTCATTAAGTGGATTTGCTTTAAAGCAGGTGTTTGATTTTCATTAAAGAGATCTTCAATCATATTTTTTTGTACAATCAAATCTTGAGCACTCTTTTCAAAGTCGTTTAATTGCGTTTCAAAGTTTGGAAAATTAAATCGTTTAATAATCACTGGCTCTTTTTCTTTCATCAAGGCCACATTATCAACAAACTCATCTAAGATGGTAAAACTAGAACGCATCTTATCTTGAAGTTCAAAGTGAGCATCAAACTCTTTTTCAATCGCATCACTCATGGCCTCTAATGCTGCATAGGCAGTATCCAAGTTCTCCTTGGCTTCTTTGAGTTCTAATTGACTAATTTTCTTTAAATTATCCTTCACACGATCACTCATATAAATAATTGTTTTAGGAACATCCATATGAGCTAAATAAATTCCTTGATTGCGTGCATTCTGATAAGATGTTGAAATTGCATCTAAAAGATGTGGAATGCGACCCCGTGACATATCATATAGTTCAGGAACTTCATTTAACATGAATCTGAACTGTTTCAAATCGGCCTCAATCTCATCAATAACTATTTTAGCCTTTTCATAATCATTAGCATACATCCACTCTTCAAACACAGAGAATTTATCTTCAACTGTTTTGGAGTATGCTTCCAAAGCATCATAGCTTTGACTAAAAAGTGTCATATTATTGAGAAGTTCTGCTTTATCGCTTCTAAAGAGATCTTTAAGTTCAGTGATAATCTCCCGTTGTGCATTTTCTTCTTGAAGCATTTTATCTAACATGCCATCCAGAGAAATTGCAAGTTGTTCTGTTTCAACAACAGACTCTTGAAGATCTATAACGGAATCTTTTGCGAGTTTCAATTTACCAAAGGATAAGGAATCCTCCACATCCTCAAGCAAAGCAGAAATCTCTCCAAAACGTTTATCTAAATCCGTATAGAGTGAATTAGCAACTTGAAGCTCCCCGTCTATAGCAGGGTTTAATTTGGCAATACTGCGTGCTTTATTAATTTTAAAGGAAATAGGAACACTAATAGAGTTATTATAAATGACTTCTAAGTCAGAGACCTGTTTTAACATACTTTTCTTTTTTAAAAAACGTGATAATGTAACCAATACTAGAATAAAAACTATAACGCCCAAAACTATAATAAAAGTTGGGGTTTTTATAAATTCAATGATTTGCTCAAATCTCACTTCATATCACCTCATGTTTGGATATATTGTATCATATTTTACACAGCGGCTAAACAATATAAAATAATAATTTATGCCCCATTAGCTCCTTCCACCCACTACTTTCAATAAAAGCACTAAAAAATAGGCTTTTAAAGCTTTTATGTTTGACATTGAACCTAATTTATCATAATATTAATAGGCGTTATACATAGCAGCATGTAAAGTCATAAACCATAGTTTGATTCGCGGCAGAATTCTAAGTACCCTTGCTGTAAGTGGGAAAAGATTTAGATTAAACTCAACTTGTGATGATTTACAACCTTGTCTATGACACGCATATAGGAGGTCAGTATGGCAAGAATTAAA